>JAKBNO010000039.1 GCA_021831005.1 Thermoplasmata archaeon | reverse complement strand
CTCCCAATATAACACGACAATATGGAGGGGAAAACCTGAAATGGCTGGAGGTGGGTCTGTGGTGGGAATAGGAGTCCACGTATTCGATAGCTTCGTTAACCTGTTCGGAAAGGAAGTGGAATCTGTTAAAGCATTCAATTTTCCAAAGTGCTCAGTTGTGGAAGACACGATGCACTCAACCTTTGATTTTAGGAATGGTGTCATAGCTACCTCTCTCAGTTCAAGACTGATATCTTCAGATTCAAACGATCTCGTAATATTCGGGAATGAGGGTAGCATTACTGTGACCAATTTTTTCTCTACCACCGTCTCCTCAAAACTGTTTGTCAACAACAAACTCTTGGGTGAGTATGACGGAAAGGTCGATATGTATGCGGAAGAAGTGAAAGATTTCGTTGGTCGATGCGAGAAAATCGCTGGTCCTGAAGAAGCGCTCTTATCGACAAAAATGCACCTCTATTCACAGGAATCTGCTTGTACGGGTAAATCAATTCCAGTCTAACCAATGAGCGGCTTATCTTTGTAATCAATGAATGAATTGTGACAGTCCTTTCGGCCATCTAGGCTTCAATTTTCATTGACTGGCGGCCCTCTTCATGTATCGATTTCTTATCAAAAAGTTGATTCCAATGCTGAGTATGAAAACGACCAGAATTCCGGCAAGGAAATCGTTGTAGACAAAGAAGGAACGAAACATGTAATACAGAAGGTACAGGCCTCCGTATCCTACAAGCAGCACAATCAATGAAAGATATCTGTAAATAGCAGGCATCGACTGCATATGGAGCATCCCTGGATGACTCTGGTAATACTCAACACTTCTCATCATTTGATCCGTAACTTTAGTCTTCTGGCACAAAGGATCTTGAAGCGTTTTCTGAGCATCTCGGAGCATCTGGTCGGAGATCATCTTGTTCCCAACATCGGCATATAGCTGTATTAGCTGCAGCTGTATTCTAGCTATTCCTTCGCAGTTACTGCCGTACGAACTACTCATCTTCATGTTGGATAGCTGCCCTTCCAGTTGACGAATGCGTTCTTCTTTGTTTGAAGTAAATGGCAATCTATTCACTCAGCTGCACACAAATCTGTGTACAGGATTAGAAGCAAGTTTGATTATAAAAATAATTCCTCATATCTTGTTTGAATCCGTAGCTTCTGGGCCAGCATGGAGGTTGCATACTGCTTCTAAATGTGGTGTTCGTCCATTTCTCTTGCATAGAGGCTTCTCCTGAAGAACATTCCGAGTACAAACGCCGTTATTGAAACCACCATTGCCACAACCCAAAAAATGATAATCGCTTTTTCATACGCACTTCGGTGGACAAGTACGTATAGATCTGTAAACACCAATCCACCATCCTCTATTCCATGAAGCAGAATCGTGAATAACAAGAAATAAAATCCTCTCTCGATCGTTCTACCATACTTGAGTATTAGGGCAGTCCCTGGATGAAATAGGAGTGATGAAACGACGTTTAGCATCGATAGAACCAGTACGGTTTTCTGAATTCCTGCTCGCCTATAGAATAACAAATCAAATAAAATGACCCCAACGTCTACAAAGGCAAATCCAAGCCCAATCCAAATGGCAAAATATTTGCTCTGAGTGTTGACGGAGAAGTACTTGAACGACTCTTGGTAAACCGCAGCTGTTCCACCTATGAAAAGTGCCCATATTATGGGATTTGAGAGTTCGAAATTCCCTAATGCCACGGTTCCGCTACTTGTTCCGTACTTGAATATTATGAGTAAAGAGGGAATTGCTTGTGTGATGGATTGTAGTATCAGGGCAAGTACCATGAATACTATACCAATTCCAATGGCGATACCCCTTGTTTTCCATGACGAACTTAGTTCCGTCATTCTCTGTCCACCTTTTCTAGGATATACGTTAGCCGGAAATAAGACTTAAGTTTGACCCATAAAGTGAGACCTTGCCAGGTATTTCGCCAGTAAAATAAGAGACTCATCCATCGTCTTTACCTTTCAATTCTTTCAAGAACCTTTCATAGTTCTTATCATCAAACTCAAAAATCACGCTACCTATATATTCACAATCCAGACACTTGTACTTCCCGGTAATGTATCCAGTATCGTGATCTATGTGTTCTGACCCACATTGAGGGCATACTTCGTGTTTCATAACATCAGCAGTTTGGGAGAGTATTAAAATCCTGACGAAACCTGTGACATTAAATCAAAAATCGTCTAAAGCAAGACATCGGATCATATTTTGAGCCATTTTATTAGGTGCTTAGTCCACTTTCACAAGCCAAATTCCGCACAAAAGTTAAATTTTCGAAACAAATTAGCCTCGCCTGAGGTTTATGATGATTGACTCGCTTACGGAATTAGAAAATAAGAGGTTGGGTATTAAAAAGGACCTTGATGAAAGTAGAAAAAGGAGGGATGACCTCCGAGAAGAAATGGATAGATTTGCTGACGAGAGAGACGTGCTTAACAACAAAGTTAAGGAGCTCATAAAGTCTCTCAGAGAGATGAAGAGTTCGAAAGACGAACTCTCCAACAAAGCTGCAGACCTCAAGGTAAAGAAAGATAAACTTTCTAACGAGTTCAGAAAGGAGATTAATGAGCGGCGATCGCTCCGTTCCTCCATACTGAGGGATAAGGGAAAGCAGATTGACCTCAGGAAGATGAAGAAAGAGAAGGATGACCTTATCAGAAGACAGATGACCGGAGTCTATAACAAGAAAGAAGAAGAAGAGATTGTAAAGAGGATAAGGGGTATGGACAAGACTGTCAAGGATTATGAGAAAGAGTCGGAGAAGATAGCCCTTGACGATGCGAGCTACAAGAAGTTGGACGAAGAAATCAAGACTAACAAGGACGAGATAAAGAAGACTCAGGACGAATATCAGGCCACAGTAAAGGAAGTCATTACTCTGAGGGACAACCAGAACAAGATCTACGAAGAAATGATCGAGACGAAGGGAAAAGCGGACGAGATTCACGAGAAGTACCTCCAAGTACAGGCGGAACTTTTCAAGGAAAACCAAAAGCTGGATGAACTCTTCAACACCATCAGGGAATATGAAAAACTGATTCTTGCTCTCAAGCAGAGACAGTCCAAGGAAAAGAGAAAGGGAAGGGAAAATGAAGCCAAGGCAAAAGCAGAGGAGATATATGAGAAGTTCAAGACAGGAGTTTCACTTTCTACGGAGGATATCCTGATACTTCAAAAAGCAGGATTCCTCTAAAGATTTTACGAATTTACCCTCTGGAATTGGCCATAAGCATTCAAGCTTAACCATCTAGACTGGAAAAGTTCTAAAACAGAAATTTGTTTCAGTGTCGGAGAAATTTGAGACCATTCATCTGGTTCCTGATAGCAACCGTTCTGTTCATTGGATCGGAATCACTGCTTGCATACCATGGTTACGTTAGGGTCTTTTTTGTCCTCTTCGTACCGGTATTTGTTTCTTCCAGTCCGATTTCATTTGCACCGCTCCTTTTCTTCCTGATTCCGGTACTGATTTCATTAAAAGAGAACAGTGGAGATCGACCTTACCAATATCACGGAAATATGGCAGAAACTTCGAAACCTAAGACGCAAAGAGAATCCAAGATCGGCGGTTTTGTAATGATTGGACCAATTCCTATACTGTTCGGTAAGGGAATGAGTGGGAGGGTCCTGATTGCACTTGCTGTAATTATGCTTGCACTAATTATTTCCTGGATTATCCTCACCAAGTGACACAACGGTACCCTCAATTTTTCCTCCCTTCCGGAGGAGGATGCCGCCGCCGATCACAGAATCAGATATTATCACTCCGTCGCTCAATTCCGAGCCGAACGAGAGGATGGAATCTTCGATTGTGCTTCCACTTCCCACCGTTGAATTATCATAAACGACAGAATTCTTCAAGTGAACATTATCAGCTATAGTGGTTCCGTCATAGAGTGCAACATTTTCGAGGACGCAGTTCTTCCCCACTTTCACGTTCTTTCCGAGGTAAACTTTCCCCGACAGCTTCGAGCCTTTGAACTTTTTCGTTGCCTTTCCAGACAGAAAGAGGTTGGCCCTTATCAGGTCCCTCGGCCGTCCTATGTCTATCCACGTCCCTTTCATCCTGAAACCTCCAATGGGTTTCCCGTCCCTCTTCAGCGAAGGCAGCAGTTCCTTCGCTACGTCCACAACCTTTCCCTTTTCGATGTAGTCAAAGACTTCTGGTTCCATTACATAGACCCCAACGTTTGCAAGATTTGAAATCGCGTTCACCTTTGGTTTTTCCTGGAATTCCACGATTCTGCCACTCTTTACTTTGGCAACTCCGAATTCAGATGGATCCTCCACCGGAGTTAGACCCAAGGTGACAGAATTCTTGTTTTTCTTGTGAAAATTGACGAGACCTCTGACATCCTGTTGAAAGATCGTATCGGCGTTCCCGACCACGAAGGTTTCTTCAACAAATTTCTCCACTTTTTTCAACCCTCCTGCAGTGCCCAATGGTTCTTTTTCAACAGAAAAGAGTATGCTCTTCCCCTTCACCTTCGGCCCTGAGAAGAGATCTATGACCTTCTCGTATCTGTAACTGACAGTGAAAATGTAATCGTTTGAAACTTTGGAAAATGCATCCATTAAATAATATACAACGGGCTTGCCCGCTACCGGAATTAACGACTTGGGTATGTCATCAGTCACTGGCCGGAGCCTGGTTCCCAGGCCCCCAGCCATTATTATGGACTTCAAGTTCGATCTAAACCGAATCTACATTCCAGTCTAAACCTTTCGCTCCCGCTGCTTTTGCTATTGCACTCATTTCTCCCTTCGTACCCAACATGTATGGAGACTTGACACCTGTCAGCACCACCAGCACCCTTATTGCTCCCTTGAGAGTCGGGTCGATGGATGCTCCCCATATTATTCTCGCGTTGGGGCTTACTTTCTGCTGGACCAGTCTTACGGCTCCTTCCGCCTCTGCGACGGACATCTGGTCATCGCCTACTACTCTTATGAGTGCCCCCTTAGCCTCGGATATATCTGCCTCTATCAACGGAGAAGCGATTGCTTCCTGAACTGCTTGTTCAATCTTGTTCTGACCTGTTCCTTCTGACTCGCCTATACCAATCATTGCAACGCCGCCTCCGGCCATGATTGTTTTGATATCTGCATAATCCAGATTTACAAGCCCTGGTTTGGTTATAATTTCAGTGAGTCCCTTGAGTGCTTCCATCAGAATTCCATCTGCGACCTTGAAAGCCTGATCCAATGGCAATCTAGGAACGAGCTGCAAGAGTTTGTCATTGGGGATTACGATCGTTGTATCGGAGTTTCTTCTCTGCTTCTCGAGCCCGAACAGTGCATTCTCCATCCTTACCCTGCCTTCTGATGTGAACGGCAAAGTGACTACGCTTATCACGAGCGCCTTTTGTCTCTTCGCAATATCTGCCACTATTGGAGCGGAACCTGTTCCAGTCCCACCGCCCATACCCGCAGTAACGAATGCAATGTCAACTCTTCCCAGCGCATTTAGAAGATCTTCTTCCGCCTCCCTGGCTGCCTCTTCGCCGACCTGTGGAAGCGCTCCCGCACCAAGACCTCTTGTAATTCTCTTACCAAGCAGTACTTTCCTGTGGGCCTTTACTGTCAGGAGATGTTTTGCATCGGTATTCGCTGCAATCATTTCTGCACCAAATACACCTTCCTCCATGCATCTGTTGATTGTGTTGGTTCCTCCACCACCACATCCAACTATCTTTATTCCCACCTTTAACTGCTCTACTATCTTTGCGAGCTCTTCGTCGTCGGGGGATGCGAGGGGAGCTCTAGGACTTTGAATGCCAACCACACCTGGTGTCGTGGTAGGTGAATCGCTAAAAGAATTCCCATCGTCGCCGAGTGCACTCTTTATGATTGATTTCATAGGCATATGTATTACCTCTGTCATCTATATGTATGACGACATATATATATTTTGCTAACTGACTTTAAAGTTGGGAATAAAGGATTAACAGACACAGACAAAAAAGGCGATGAAGTATAACACCGTGTCGGATTTCTTCAAATGTCAGACAAATGTCATATCAAATTTAAATCTTAATTCGTAGTACAAACTCGATCCCTAAAGATGTATAACAAAAGTGCGGTCTTTCAGGTCAATGAAACTGATGGGATTTGAGCGGCATGCACTCTTAAGAAATGGTTAAATATGTATGTTAAATAAGGTGGTAGTGAAACTATGGTTGACTACATAAATTTAGTTGTCTGGGAAGCCCTCCAGGAGGATGTCGGGTTAATCAGAGCTAGGATAGATCAGGCTACTAGAGAGGCTCTTGGAGTTTCTATTGGGGAAATCATCAAGATAGAAGGGAAGAAAGTCACGGCAGCTAGAGTTTTCAGGTTGAGCGAGGAAGAGGAGAATAGAGGTATCATAAGAATCGACCCATTGGTAAGGCAGAATTCAGGGGTTAGGGTTGGAGACAAGATCAAGGTATCTAGAGCAGAAGTGAGACCAGCAGAAACAATGGTTCTTGCGCCCATTATTGCAGAAAATCAGAGGATCCGTTTTGCTCCCGGGATTGAAGATTATGTCAGGAGATCTTTGCTTAGAAGACCAATCGTAGAAGGGGACATAATTTCTGTTCAGGGACTTGCACTTACGAGCAAGGGCGGCGTCTCATTCAAGGTTGCAAAGGTTGGTAGTGGTAGGGGTATCTTCATGGTCACTGAAGAGACTATGATTGAGATGAGGGAAGAGGCCATCAACGCGGAGGAAGAAGGGGAAAAGATAACTTACGAGGACATAGGAGGACTTGGAGAAGAACTTAGGAAGGTCAGGGAGATGATTGAACTCCCGCTGAAGCATCCAGAACTTTTTGAGAGATTGGGAATAGACCCTCCCAAAGGAGTCATCCTATTCGGACCTCCAGGGACAGGTAAAACCTTAATTGCAAAAGCGGTTGCGAATGAGTCAGGCGCAAGATTCTATTCGATAAATGGACCGGAAATCATCAACAAGTTCTACGGTGAAAGCGAAAAGGCGCTAAGAGAGACTTTCGATAAGGCGGCAAAGGAGTCGCCCTCCATAATATTCATAGATGAAATCGATTCTATCGCCCCAAAAAGAGAAGAGACTCAGGGGGAGCTCGAAAGGAGAGTCGTAGCACAACTTCTGACTCTGATGGACGGATTGAAAAGCAGAGGACAGGTTATAGTGATCGCTGCCACAAACAGGCTTGAAGCAGTTGATCCTGCCCTTAGAAGACCCGGAAGATTCGACAGAGAAATTGAGATAGGGGTTCCCGACAAGTTTGGAAGAAAAGAAATTCTGCAGATACATTCTAGAGGAATGCCTTTCGAGGGCAAGCCAGAAGAAACGGAGAAGCTTCTGGATGAGCTATCCTCACTGACCCACGGTTTTGTGGGGGCAGACCTTGCTGCACTTTCCAGAGAGGCCGCCATGAAAGCTCTCAGAAGATATTTACCGGAAATTGATCTGGACAATCCTATACCGACCGAAATTCTAGAGAAAATGCACGTCTCAAATGAAGACTTCTTCTCAGCACTGAAGGAGATTGAACCTTCATCCCTCAGAGAAGTAACCATAGAAGTACCAAACGTGAAGTGGGAGGAAGTTGGGAATCTGGAGGATGTGAAAAAAGAGCTTATTGAAACAGTTGAGATGCCAGTAAAGAATCCGGAAGTGTTCGAGAGAATGGGCATCAAACCATCCAGAGGGATACTGTTCTATGGCCCTCCTGGGACTGGAAAGACATTACTGGCAAAGGCCGTAGCAACGGAGAGCCAGTCAAATTTCATCTCCATAAAAGGGCCAGAAGTAATGAGCAAGTGGGTTGGAGAGTCGGAGAAGGGGGTAAGAGAGATTTTCAAGAAGGCAAAACAGAGTGCCCCCACAATCGTCTTCCTTGATGAACTTGATGCTATCACTCCTAGAAGGGGAATGTTCGCTTCATCCGGTGTAACGGACAGAATAGTCAATCAACTATTGACAAGCATGGATGGAATGGAAGCGATGAAGGGAGTAACGATCCTCGCTGCAACTAACAGGCTAGACATAATAGATCCTGCACTTCTCAGAGCTGGACGATTTGATAGAATAATTTTCATCGGACCGCCGACAAAAGATGCTAGGCTGAAAATATTGAAGGTTCATACAAAGAGGATGCCGATCGAATCTGATGTCGACCTAGAGTTGCTTGCAGAAAAGACCGAGCACTATACGGGGGCTGACATAGAGAATCTGGTGAGGGAAGCGGGCCTGGAGGCGATAAGACAAAACATCAACTCGAAGACTGTTTCGATGGATGATTTCGAGAAGGCTCTGCGCAAGGTGAAACCTAGTCTAGATGAGGAAACAATAAAATATTACGAAGAAGTATCTAAAAACATGAGTAGGGAATCAAAGCCTGCTCGCAGAGAAGATCTGATATATTACAGGTGAAAAAATGAGAAAATTTGTAACCGAACTGAAGGGAAAAACTGTGATGACTAGCGAAGGGCTCATCCTGGGCACAATATCAAATTTCATGGTTGATACCGATACCGGGCAGATTAATCACGTCCTCGTGAATCCTGCTGATGACATAGCGACTGATTCGCAGCAGAAGGACGCCCAGGGAAGACTCGTGATTCCTTTTAAGACAATGCGGTCCGTAAAGGACGTTGTTGTACTCGAAATGAAATAAATTTTAATTTTTATTCTATTTTCTCTCCCACTGTACTTGTTTTAGAAGCATTTTCTCATCCAAACACTTAAATTTACTTCGTGATAAGGGTTGAGAATAGGTGCTCGGATGAGAAGGAGTTCTAGAGATTGGAAGAAGCGGCACAAGATGCGATGGAAGTGGCGGAAGAAAAGAATGCGAAGACTGAAAAGGATAAGAAGAGCAGCCAGGAGTTAAACTGGGCGCATGGGGTAGTCAGGCATCCTAGCGGGCTCCAGTTAGGGTTTGATTAAATGTGGGTCATCTGATGTTGATGATAAACTGGAGCGATGACCCTAAGAGATACCCGCAGATCTGGGTTCAAATCCCAGTGCGCCCATAGATCCAATTCAGGCATGTGAACCGGCTCGTCCAAGAAAGTTATTAAAACCCATGCAATCATCTACAACGTGAGTTCAATCTATATTATCTCTGGTCCACCGGCAGTTGGAAAGTCAACAATTTCAAAATTGATAGCAAATGCGCTTCCCAGAAGTGCACTGATTTCCGGAGACCAAGTGCACCATATGATCGTTGGAGGACATTTACCTCCTTGGAAAGACGAGAACCAGGACAATTTGACTTGGCAGAATATCACTGAACTCACAAAGAATTTTTTAGATTTTGATCTTGACGTTGTCATTGATGCCGTTGTTTTCCCAGACAAAGTGAAGTCTCTGCTAGATTCGATCGGAAGAATAAATGTCATCTCAAAGTACGTCATACTTCTTGCCGATAGGAGTTCTTTGTTACAAAGAGACGGTGAAAGGACAGAATCTATGGGAGAACGATGTCTGGTTTCACTAGAAGAGTTCTCCTCCCTGAAACCTAAACCAAGAAATTATCTGGATACAACTTCAAAATCTCCGGAACAAATAGTACGCATGATAATGCAAGAGAATCCAGATTTCTACCCATAATCGGTCAAATACAATGAGCTGTTTAAATGGTGAAGCCGTCAGATATCGATTATGACTGCAATTGTAAAGGAAACTGAAACGCTTAACTTGGATTCATTGTAAAGAAAAAAATATGGTTCCCCAAGAACCTCAAGAAAAACTTTACTGCTTTCTCTTTATTTTCCGAGTTCTTTTAACCGAAGAGTCTTTAGTTTCTACTTTAAAACTTAGCCGGTTCTTACTTTGAAGCCTCTTCAGTATTCTTAGAGGCTTGTCAGAAAAACTCAGGATTACCGTACCCATGATATCCCTCCTACATGCAATGTAACGTACAGGAGTATTTTAACATTATTGATTATGTAATCTATAAGACAAGATGACTCATTATGTAGTGCTTAATTAATAATGAATCATGGCTTTGGTCAAGGCGCTGGAAACTCAGTCTGGCGCAATGCGACTTTTGATGTATTTAATGAAGAGCCCTTCGTACGTCACCTTGATACTCAAAGAAACCGATATCCCCAATATTCAACTACTAAGATCGGTGAACCTTTTGTTGGACCTGAAACTTATTCAGAAGAAAGTCGACAGTTCGACCTATCCCAAACGGAACATCATTACCCTTACCAACAAGGGGAAACTAGTTGCACAGAAAGTTAAGGAGATCGAAGCACTTCTAAAAGAGCCGTGAACTAATCTCCGTGATAGTACTGGTCTATCAACTCGATTTCCATCTGTAGAATCTTTGCCCTTTCGAATGCAAGGCGAGAAATGATCAGAGACATCTTATCTTTGAAGGCTCTAATCAAATCCTCTCTTGACTTTGTTTCCTTTACGCTTTCCCAAAAAGTAGTCAGGTCCAAATCAAACTGATCCCGCCTACCAGTGGAATATTCTTTGTCTAAGTTCCCCTCCTTCATGGTTATCGATTAAGATTTTGACTTGGTTATATAAACTTTCTTCCCAAATTGCAAAATGAAATAAATGAATAATTGAATTCGGACAGAGACTGTCGCAAATAGGAGTGGTTGCCTTTAAGGAATGGGGTCTTACCGGGTTAAATTATCCGAACATTGCGATTAATTGCGTCAACTAGTGCATTTTTCTAATCTTTTGAGTTTTGTACCAGAATCTTTAAACCTCTATTCGAATCATTTCTGTATGGCAGTTACAGGATTGGCAGTAGCAAAGGGACTGGCAATTGCAGCAGGAGTCGTAGGCACAACGGTAGCGACCGCCCATATGGTTGGGCTCACAAATGCCCTATCTCACGTACCCACTTGGACCCACGCTCACACTGTAATATCTAGTCTGTTGCAAAAACGACAGTAAACTTTGCTAAAATTGCTCCAGAATTTTATTTTCTTTTGTTTTTGGATTACTTTTCCTTGTCTGAGTTTGATTGTAAGATCGTTTCTCTAAATCCGCTCGTTCATCATTACAAAAGATTCTTATCTAAACTTCGATAGATTAATTATGTTCTATGCCGCTAGAGAATTTAATGCTGATCTGGAAGACGTAATGTCTTCCTTCCTTGTACACATCAAAAAAGATGGTTTTGTCATAATAGCCGATGTGAATGTGAAGAACATTTTGAAGAACGCATTGAATTTTGAGTTCAAGGACTACCACATCTTGGAGATATGCAAACCTGCAGCTGCCAAAGAAATCATTGAACAAGATGACTTAAATGGCCTCTTTGTGCCATGCAAGATGATAATTTTTCAAGAGGGAAAAGTCACCAGAATCCGTGTGCTGAGCGTTTCTCAGATTACCGATCAAGTATATCCGAAAGCCTCTGCACTCATAAAGAAATACGAAAAGGAACTTTTTGGGTTGATAGAGTCATTTACAATATAGGGCATATAGTTAGCATAGGACGAGACAAAAAGTTTCAATTCGAGCCGATTCTTAATTTTGCATGGAATTCATGGAAAAATTAACCGAAATACAGCACTTATTTGGGGATC
>JAKBNO010000010.1 GCA_021831005.1 Thermoplasmata archaeon | reverse complement strand
TATCAATTGTCAGCGATAAGAGAGACCTGAGCTTCCATAGAGTTCCTTTCGATCATCCCCTTTGGATACTTTATTCCTCGGGAACCACGGGTCCCCCCAAGGCAATTGTCCACAGTCAGGGAGGAATCTTGCTGGAACACTTGAAACTGCTGAGCCTGCACTACGATCAGAAAAAGGGCGACAGATTCTTCTGGTTCACAACAACAGGATGGATGATGTGGAACGTGCTGGTGAGCTCTATAGGTACCGGGGCAACTGCGGTTATGTATGATGGAAATTCGACTTTTCCAGACAGTTATAATCTGTGGAAAATTGCTGAGGAGAATAAGATATCATTCTTTGGAACAAGTGCAGCTTACATTTCTTATCTGATGAAAGAGAAGGCAAATCTTGTCGATAGATATCCGCTCAAGAATCTCGTTGCAATAGGATCCACGGGTTCGCCTCTCTCCAATGAAGCATTCAGGTACGTATACGAGAGCATCAAGAAGAACGTCTGGCTGGCATCAATCAGCGGAGGAACTGACCTTTGCACGGCATTTCTCGGCGGATGCGCTTGCTTACCTGTGATAGAAGGTGAGCTTCAGTGCATAGACCTTGGGGCGGACATACACTCCTTCGACGAGGAGGGAACGCCTGTCCTGGACCAGGTGGGCGAACTAGTCATCAAGAAACCGATGCCTTCGATGCCGATCTACCTCTGGAACGACAACGGAGAAAAATTGAAGGAAACATACTTCTCAAATTACCCCGGGGTATGGCGACACGGAGACTGGTTGTCAATAACTCAGGATGGTTCCGCGATAATCTACGGACGTTCCGACTCGACCCTCAAACGAAGGGGAATAAGAATCGGCACGGCGGAGATATATGGGGTTCTTGACGGAATAGACGATGTAAGAGACAGCATAATTGTGGGAATTGAACTGGAGGGAGGAGAGTATTACATGCCGCTCTTCGTCGTAACGGAGAACACGGGGGATTTTGAAAAGGTGAAGAAGAAGATTGTGGACAGCCTTAAAGTCGCATTATCTCCGCGCCACGTGCCTGATGAAATCATACGTGTCGCACAGATTCCGAGAACGATCAATGGAAAGAAAATGGAAGTTCCTCTGAAGAAACTGCTGATGGGCATTCCGGCTGAAAGAGCGATGAACTTGGGTTCGATGGCAAATCCGGAATCCCTGAAGGAGTTCTCAGAGATAGCCAAGAGGATCAGAACAATACAACATCAATAGAACGTCCGATTACCTTCTTGAAATCATCCGGAGTGAATCTTTTCCCACATCTGCTTGGCAAGTTTTCCGTCGTACAAGAATTTGGAATAAAGTTCTTCGCTCCTTTCCCTCTTCTTTCTGTGCTCTTCCAGCAATTGATTGACCTTCTGAGCCAGTATTTTCTTAATCTCCCCCGTCAACATTTTACCGGTGGAATATTCATTTGCAATTCTCTGTATAGCGCTGTCATCGTCCTCAAAAATATAGAACAACCACTGATAAGGGACGTCGACCTTTAGGTCAGCTCCCAAGCTTCTCTGCAATTCGGTGGTCGCCTGCCCACCCGAGAAAGCGTATTTCATTATCTTCTTCTCGACCGTCTTTGGCGGGTCTGAGAGATATACAGCCGACTCTGGTATGGACGAGCTCATTTTCCCGTCCGATCCAGTTAGTGGGGGGAGAAACTTGCTGTGAATTTCCGCAGCTTTGTAGAAGCCGAGAGACTCTGCAAGGTCCCTCTGGAGTCTCCAGTAAGGATCCTGGTCTATTGCTGCGGGAATCAGGCATCTTTTCTTTTCAAACATTGTTGGGAAGATCTGTATCGCAGGGTAAAATAGGATTCCTATGTTGGAAGAAGCGTCCATTCCGAATGTGGCTTTTATCTGCGAGAAATTCAGTTTCTTTGCGATGGACGTGACGAGGGGGTACATGTTTCTGATATATTCCGTGTCTTTGAAGATGAAGGTCTTTTCCGGATTGAATCCGACAGCGATTATGTCCAATATATTTTGATGTGCCCACTCAGAGGTTTGCTCAAGTGTGTAGTCCTGATTTCTCATGAATTTCTCGTCGTCAGTAATCTCAATATAGACGTTAACGTCGAATATGTCCTGGAGCCATTTAGTAAATAGGAAGGGAACGAGGTGACCAATGTGCATCCCAAGTGAAGGAGCCCTCCCGGTGTAGAGAAAGAATCCATTTCCGTTTTTGTAGTCTTTGATTATCAGGTCAAGGTCCCTGTGGGAGAAAAATATGTTTCGCCTGAGCATAACGTGCATTTTTTCCCCTGAAAATCTGGATATCTCCCTCAGTAGATCCGGTGTGATCTTCTGAGTGCCAAACTGTTGGATCAATTTTTCATAGTCGACTTTTCCCGTAACTTCCCAAGGAGTGACCTTGAAATTGTCTTCCGCCACATTGAGTAATGCGGACACTTAATAAAATCATTTTTGGCTGTCTTTCAAAAAGGATCCTTTCAGAAACTGGAGCTTTCACAGAAATTACTTCTATCGAAACAGGCATGCACAATCATGACACTCAGCATCGAAATAAAAGGCATCAAGCAGGGCGAAACGATACCGGTCGATTTCACATGTGACGGAAAGAATTATTCTCCTCAAATAAACATCAAAGAAACTCCAGATGGGTCAAAGTCACTCGCTCTTATTG
>JAKBNO010000008.1:1674-11679 GCA_021831005.1 Thermoplasmata archaeon | reverse complement strand
TCTGTTCTAACACATCGATGAACAGTATTGTGCTTACTGGAATTATTCTCAGCTTTTCGTTCTTGCTGTCTCCGATATTCAACAGTATTGCAGGCTCCTCTCCCATTGAAAGGAACCCCTCTAGCACTCCTTCCGATACGACATTATCCTCAGTTGAACTCGCGGAAACTATCTTGTATCTCGATCCCTTCGTTAGATGAGTCATCATTTGTTATTCACTCCGACATTGCCTGGAGATTATCGACTCTCTTCCTGTAATTATCCATAGCCATCTTCACATTCGACTCAACAAAGTTCCAGGCAAGGGAGAGCGAATTGTACCTCATAACATATCCCTTTTCCTTCCCGAGCTGAACTTCCTGAATGATCTCCAGTCCCTTGAGGCGGTTTAGGTGTCTGTAGAGGGTAGGTTTTGTTGTCCTGAGGTATGTAATAATCTCATTGACAGGCCAAGTCTTGTCAGCCCTCAACAAGAAAACTTCCTTGAAAAGCTTGAAGGGAACACTCTCCTTCACAGTTTCCAGACTGAACTCCCCTCTCTCTTCAAGGTAACCTATATCGAAAAGAAACTCAGAAAGCAGACTATCGATATCACTGCTTACAGAAGGATTCTTGAGTTTGACCTGGAGCTCAAACATGTTAGCTCTATTTTCTTCGAACTCTTATTCTTTTCTTGTGGTTGGCTTTTGAAATTCTTCGGCAAGAGCAAGCTCACGCTTCACCCACCGTACGCAAGTTTAATATAACATGTTTTTCTTCTATCACCTGACGTCCGAGGAGGACTAGTTGAATTTGACCGAGGAAGAAAACGAAGATTCTGACCCAGGCGGCACGTCCGTTTTACGTGTCTCTTGTTTAGAGTACGTGTTCGGTCCCAGATTGTTTTTCGGGAAATCGACGAGACTAAACACATCGAGCCCTGTTGAAAGAAAAGCTGCACACAACGAGATAAATAACCATTTGCATTCGGTTGGCGGTGAAGTTCCTTGACCGAAATGGAGAGAGCAGTCATACTAGCAGAAAAGGTATTCTCATCTACCTATGGAAAGACAGCTCACGGACTGGTGAGGTTTTCATCAAGGTACAAAATAGTTGCAGTGATTGATTCGCAACTAGTTGGATTGGATGCGGGCGAATATCTCGAAGGGAGGAACAAAGGCATTCCTATTGTTGCTTCACTTGAAGATTCCCTAATGTACAATCCAAAGTATCTCATTATAGGCGCAGCTACTGATGGAGGAATACTTCCAGCAGAATATAGGAACATTGTGAAGGTTGCAATCTCTATGGGCATAGGAATCATAAATGGACTTCATGATTTCATCTCTGAAGATCCTGAACTGTATGGACTGGCCCAGGAGAACAACGTCGAGATCATAGATGTGAGGAAGATATTCAGGGACAGAAAGATACCATTCACTGGTGAGATTGAAAAGGTAAAGTCGTTCAAGATTGCAGTCCTTGGAACGGACAGCGCAATCGGAAAGAGGACGACTACCATAATGGTGATGAAGGAGTTAGAGAAAAGAGGATTCACTGCCGAGATGATTGGGACGGGACAGACTTCTTGGATGCAGGGCATAGAACACACTGCGGTAATTGATGCGACGATCAACGACTTTGTGGCGGGAGCAATAGAGAATGAGGTCGTCGAAGCATGGAGAAAGAGTACTCCAGATTTCATCCTTCTAGAAGGACAGGGATCAGTTGTGCACCCAGCTTACCCTGGCAGTTTCGAGATCATAGCTGCGGGAAGACCCGATGCAATCATTCTTCAAGATGCACCTGGAAGAAAGATGCTGGATGGTTTCGAGAAGTATCCAATGCCAGACGTTGGGAAGGTCATACAGATCCTCGAACTTCTCTCTGGAAAGAGGGTCATTGCAATTACAATCAACACACAGAACCTCACTGCACCCGAATCCCTTCAGGCGTCACAGGAATACGAATCGAAGTATCACATACCTGCAATAATTCCATTGCTTGATATAGAAAGATTAGGAGAATTGGTGGCTGGTTTTGCAAGCCAGAGGCAAGTTATCATCGATTGAGAAAGTGAGGTTATTGGACCCGGAGATCCGGGATGATCTTATTTCCATCAAGTACGTAGTGGACGGAGACGAAGTCCAGTTATCATTCAGCTACGATTTCCCGGTTACAATGGACAGACAGGATCTCAGGATGCTCTCTCTCATCCCACTTGTGAATTACTCCCTTTTCACGGAAGAGATAGAGGCCGAGTTCCCAATCACCAAGCAGGACTACGATTTCATCAAGAACATGATGGTGATAAACAGCAGGGAGATATATGTCAACAAACTCCTGAAGAGGGGACAGGAGTTCTACAGAGAGGAGTACATCCCAAAGTCACCCAACGAAGAGGAGGCCAGCCACTGCCCGATATTAAACATAGACTTGGAACCGAATACCAGGAATGATTTCAAGAAAGATGGATCCGTCGCAATAATGTCGAGCGGTGGAAAGGACAGTCTCCTCACATACGGAATCATGAAGGAGGTAGGGGCAAACGTCTTTCCGATATTCGTAAACGAATCTGGGGGGCACTGGAAGACTGCAAGCGTAGCGTACGATCATTTTCAGGCAAATCACGAGAACACTCTCAGGATATGGACGACGGTCGATAGGTTCTACAGAAAGATGAGCTCAAAGGTGAAGGCACTGAATGACAGGGCGCTTACCGCGTGGTCCGATACATATCCCATCCGCCTTTTCATTTTTCCGGTATACATTTTTTCCTCCATCCCATATTACACGAAATTCGGTATATCCGGAGTGATGAAGGGAGACGAGTTCGATGATCCCAGGGGGTTCCCGCCAGAATATGGGATAAAACACTACTATGGAATATACGATCAGATGCAGACATTCGACCTGGCACTCAACAGTTATTTCAACAGCATCGGGTACAACCTGAAATTCTACTCTGCCCTGAGAAACATTACGGGTACAGTTGAGGAGAGAATACTATTCAACCGTTATCCGGAACTGGCGAAGTTGCAAAGGTCTTGTCACAGCTGCCACGACGAGGGAGGGCAGATAGTTCCGTGCGGTAGGTGCACCAAGTGTGACGGAATTCTCTTGTTTCTCAGCGCAAACTCGCTCGATCCGAGAATCATCAACTACAAGGAACAGGACATACTCGATTTTTCCAACACCTACCTGGAGAGGAAATTCAGGTTGGACGAGGATGAGATGCAGCATGCAAGATACTTGATATCCAAGGGATCAAAGGGGACTTATAAGGAACACGTGGAAAAAATACACGAAGACCCTGAGTTCAGCGACAGTCAGTTGATAGACGGAATGTGGCGGGATAAGGTAATGGCGATCCTCAAGGAGTATACCAAGGGAACTACTCACCTCGAGAATGGCGAGTGGACTTAGAAGTATTGTTTTTCAATTTCAATTATTTCATTAGAATTCTTTGCCTTTGAATAATCGTTGAGCGGGTTCCCATTCAAATTTATGAATTGGATCCCCCACGAGAACTTCCCCAACAGCCTGAGTGCTACGTCCCTCTTTCCAAGTATGTAGTACGATGCCGCTATCGCCTCAACAGTCGACAGCTTGTACGGCTTTCCATAGTTCACAGGATTTGCGGCGAGCAAGAAGGGCAGAGATCTCACCGAATATCGGTCGAAGTGGTAGTTATCCACGTTCTCCCACGACACGTCTATAGCAACAAGGTGCTGGTGATGTGAATCTTCAGGTGATAGCCTCAACTGCGAATCAGAATAGAGTATGATGCTGTTCGACGGGATCCTGCTGATGAAGGTTGCAAGTCCGAACCTCTTGAGTTTTCTAGCAGTGCACTTCTTCGGATCATCCTCGCTCTTGTAAAGGATCAGTGGCTGGTCCCTAACCATCAAGTTTGAAGTGAGAATAAAGATAAATCTTTATTTGCCCCCTTCATCATCTCCCATGCCCAGTTCAAGCATTTCTGGATTCTATAAGCTGTCAGTGGAAGAGCGAAGAGAGATCTTGAAAAAGGTGGGGAATCTAAACGACGAAGAGATGTCCATTCTTAAGAACATGGGAGGACTCGGGGAAACTTCTGCAGATCACATGATAGAGAACGTTGTTTCTGTTATGGAAGTCCCTATTGGTATCGCAGTAAATTTTCTCGTAAATGGGAAGGACTACCTGGTGCCCATGGCAATCGAGGAGCCAAGTGTAGTTGCCGCCGCCTCGAATGCTGCCAGGATGGCGAGAGTCAAGGGAGGGTTCAGGTCCGTGTCTACAGAACCGATTATGATCGGGCAGATTGAACTCACGGGAGTACCAGATCCGTTCGGGGCTAAATTCAGGATACTGGAAAAAAAGAAAGAACTTCTAGAAATGGCTAACACACAGGACCCCGTACTTGTAAAGTTCGGAGGAGGAGCCAAGGACATAGAAGTGAGAGTCATCGATGAGAAAGAACCAATGGTGGTTGTTCATCTTCTCGTTGATGTCAGAGACGCAATGGGAGCAAATGCAGTGAATACCATGGCAGAATACCTCGCCCCGCACATTTCTGAGATTTCAGGGGGAAACGTCAGGCTGAGGATTCTCAGCAATCTTGCGACATACAGGATGACAAGTTCTTATGCCGTCTTCGACAAGAAGACAATTGGCGGGGATGAAGCAGTTGAAGGTATAGTGGAGGCATACAAGTTCGCGAGAGATGACCCTTACAGGGCGACCACTCACAACAAAGGAATCATGAATGGAATTGACGCCGTCCTCTTGGCTACGGCAAACGATTGGAGGGCCATTGAGGCCGGAGCTCACTCGTACGCAGCCATCAACGGATATACTTCTCTTAGCAGGTGGGAAATAAATGATGAAGGGGACTTGACGGGGTACCTCGAACTACCTCTTGCTGTAGGTATTGTTGGAGGGGCAACGGCCACCCATCCTAAAGCCAAACTTATGAGGAAGATACTGGGGATAGGATCAGCAAAGGAATTTGCGAACGTTCTTGCATCAGTTGGACTTGCCCAGAATTTTGGAGCAATCAGAGCGCTTGCAATGGAAGGAATCCAGAAAGGGCACATGGAACTTCATGCGAGGAATGTTGCAGTATCCGCTGGGGCAAAAGGAACTGAAATTGACAGAGTGGCAGAAATGATGGTGAAGGAAAGGAAAATAAGAGCAGACGTAGCCGCCGAAATGCTGAAACTGGTCAGGGGTAAAGACTAACTTGGTTCGTTGAAAGAATTCGTGTCTCCCTCGTCCCAGATGTTTCTTTCGGATACAATGTAGATTCCGTCTTTAGAATCGCCCTTGAATCTAGAAAACACGTTCCAGTATCTATCCCACAGGAGGAGGATGAAGTTCTGTTCGTCTACCTTTCTGTTGTCTGGGTCGCTCCTTATACCATTGAGGAAAGCAGTATCCTCAATTGCATCGTTGGCGACGGTATCGATGTACTTCTCCATCAGGGATTTCATGGCGATTCTTCCATAAACCGGATACTTCTTCAGCAATCCGAGCTCTTGAGGCGTTTGATCCACTATCTCGTTCAAAAATATCTTGCCTGTTTCAATCCGCAGGGTGCCCACCTCCCTGTCAGCTATGACCACATTCACCAGTCCATCCCTCTTCTCAGACTCCAGAACTTTCAGGAGATCAGCGAACGACTCGTTTACATAGGGATCTTTGGCATATGTTGCCAGACCTGTGTAAACTATCTTTCGCTCTTCCTCATCAGTTCGTTCCATTTCTCGCAATGAATTCAATTCAATAAATAAAGATTCATGCAGCGTTTTGAGCTAATTGAGAACAGAAAATGTTAATATAGAGCATTTATCACGTTTGATTGTGATGCAGAAACTTGGAGAGGTCGATGTTTATCACGATGGCGAGTCATTCAGGGTAGTCATCTCTTACTCGAACGGAGACGAATTGGTTCTAGAAGGTGAAGATTTGGAAGAAATTCTTGAACAACTTGCTACTGAGATGTCTGATAAATACGGTAAGATACAGCGGGGATAGCCGAGCGGTAAGGCGATGGCCTGCTAAGCCATTCCCTATGGGATCGGGGGTTCGATTCCCCCTCCCCGCGTTCCAATAGGCCAAATTGTTTCTTGTTTCCGTGATGTTCACTTTGCTTTTCAAGATCTTCTTGAAGAAACTTGTTAAGGCTAAAAATAGTTAAATAAGTGAAAATCAATGTTTTTTGATGAGAAAGAGGGCATTAATAGCTCCTATAGCTGGAGTCTTGATTGTAGTAATTATAGTTGTCTTAGGTTCATTCTCCCCTCTGATTTCCATACTGAACCCTTCAACGGGAGTAATTCAAAATACTAGAAACCTGGTGATAGGAAATGAGTCAATATCGCTGCCAGGTCTAACTGGCAAGGTGGTGGTAGTCCAGGACAGTTATGGTGTTTATCACATATATGCATCAAGCACAAAGGACCTATACTATGCGCTCGGGTTCATCCAAGCAAAAGAGAGACTTGAGGAGATCGAGGTGTTTGGTCTTGAAGGTATGGGTCAAATGCAGTCGATCTTTGGGAGCTCGTACTACAACTACGATAAATTCCAGACCCTGACTGGTGCACCTATAACTGCCCAGAAAGACTGGAACAGCGTAGTAAACAATGCGTCCGTAAATGCAACGGACCTTTTGACGAAAGAAGCTATGCAATCCTACTCGAGTGGAATAAATGCGTCCATAAACTATTCGGAATCTCATCACACGGTTCCGGTTTTGTTTAAGTTGTTAGGAGTTAAGCCGTATTACTGGACTCCTGTATATTCATATGCTGTTCAGGAATTAATGACACAGCAATTGGAATTTGGCTCCGATTCCCTTCAATTTGCCGTTCTTTACAGCACGTTAGGAAATTTGACTTACGATTTGATTCCAACCTTTTCCCCCGTGCAAAACTATTACTATGGAGGTTACGGAGGCTCGACAAATCATTCAGTTCTGAGTCTTTCACACAACACATATCCAATTAATTCCACAGTCCTCTCTCTTGCAGAAAACTTGCTTCAACAATTCAAGTACGATCCTCCAACCTATTTCAACTTCAGCACGAGCGATCACAGCAATGAGATAGTAGTTGCGGGGAACAGGACGACAACTGGCTCTCCTCTGCTTATGGGAGGACCTGTCCTCGGATTTTCGCTTCCTGCAATATGGTTTCAAGTTCAACTGGTCGGGCCAGGGTTAGACGTTTATGGAGTTGTTCTGCCAGGTGCCCCAGCAATAATAATCGGTTTCAATCAAAACATTGCGTGGACCCTTACCGACACACAGGCAATATCTTCGGGTACTTTCTTCTTTGTTCAGCAGTTGCAAGGAGACTCTTACATCTGGAATGGCACAGCGTATCCATTGAAGTCGTACCAAATCAACGGATTTGATGTGAACTGGACTAACCTTGGACCTATTATGGCCCAACAAGGGAACACCGCACTCGTCATGGATTGGATAGGCAATATGGTCAGCAACGAGATTGGAACATTTCTCCAAATCGACACTGCAGCTAACTGGACTCAGTTTAGAAGTGACTTATCGTCTTGGGTTGCGCCTTACCAAAATTTCGCTTTCGCGAACAAGTCCATGATAGCAGACATTTCACCCTCTTATTATCCGATCTTTGGAGGGACGGCCTACAACCCTTCATCAATAATGCCTGGGAATGGAACTGAGTACATTTCCGGAGCTATCCCCTACAACAAGGTTCCTCAGGTCGTGAACCCCTCCCAGGGATTCATTGTCAGTTCTAACCAAAGGCAAGTGGGTACGGGATATCCATACTGGTTTGGGACAACGGAAAGCTTTTCCGATGGGTTTAGGGCACAGATGGAGGTAAACTATCTTCTAAACCACTCGATGGTTTCTGAAACCAATATTGTGAATTTCCAGGGAACCAACTATACAGACTACGAGGCACAGGCAGCCGTTCCCCATATCCTAAGTTACCTTCAGGGGAATACCAATGCATCTGTGGAGAGAGCATATTCTCTGCTGTCGGCATGGAATTACAACATGACCGCGGACTCCCTTGCAGCATCCGTCTGGTTCTTCAGTTATATGTATCTCTTCAATGATACGTTTCTTCCTTTCCTTGAACAATACGGCATACTGCCGGAATTTAATGCTACCTTAGGAATCCCTTCAGGAATGGGAGGGAGCTATCCCAATACCGCAGGCTCGGCTTCTATGGAGATAGACTTGCTAAACGCAATCCTAACGGGAAACGCTTCTCCCTTCTCCAACATCAGCATGAAGAACCTAGTTACAGAGGCAGTAGTACAAGCAATGAGTTACCTTGACCAGAAGTATCCATCCGGCAACTACTCGTGGGGGAAATTCTATGGATTCTTATTCCCTAATCTATTCGGATTGAGCGAGTTTAACGTTGGACCGTTTTCAAAAGGAGGGGACTTCAACACTCCCAACGATGCTTCGGGTGTTGGCCCGAACAATTACCCCACAGGAGGCCAGAGTTGGGAAATGGTGGTCAATATGTCCAACGTATCTCGTTCCTTTGGAATCTATCCCGGAGGGGAGAGCGAAGATCCAGCCAGTCCCCTCTATGCGAACTACGTTAATGGCTGGATAAATGGTACATATTTGCCTCTGCTTTACTATCCTACCCCAACTTCTATTCCTTCCAATGAAACTATGGATACAATCACGCTCGTGCCAGGGGGATCTTAATGAAATTTAGTGGAATTCTGGGTTTTGTGGTTTCCCTTTTGATAGTGGTGATTCTAGGAACAGCCCTGCTTTTTACCAACGTCTGGTATCTGGTCCTCTTTTCGGGAGTTGTTGCTTCCCTCATAATTAGAAAAGGGTACTTGATATCTACACTTTCTGGGTTCCTTGGGGGAGTAATAGTAATCCTCCTGATTTTTCTCACTCTTCCCACTGGACACATCGGAGCGTTAATGGTCGAGGTAGGATCAATTGCAGGAATTCCCTCAGATTTACTGATAGCCCTGATATTTTTGATCAACGGGGGGCTCTGTCTTTCCGGTGCTCTCCTCGGTACGTTTGTTGCAAATGCCTTCCACAAGAGCTGATACTCAAACTTGGAAAGATGGAGTTCGATCTGTCATTCGAACTTTGTTTAGCTAGCTAAGGCTCTCCCATCCGAGTTCAGCTCTCGAAATTTTAATGTTTGTGAGTTGCGCAGTTCCTTGAAATTATATAATTGGTAACGATCTACATTGTCTGTGCAAATAGATATTACATAAGCAATCAACTTATTCAAGGTTGAAAAAATAGATAATAAAATTTGTTGCTCTGATAATCAAGAAAATTGAACATCATAGAAAAACAAAAAGTCATTACAGGAACCTTAAGTTAAGTCGTTGAACTGTATCTCTTTTTACTGAAGAGAATCGAAACTAAAATCTTAAATTATCTAGATCTCCTAAATGCAAATTATGAGTGAATATTGAAGTGTAATTGTGTAATAAATTTTAGAGATCACTTACCGAAGGGCAAAACTAAAGTAACATTAAAACTATTTCATTATTGATGCCAACTAAAAATAAGGCAAAGAAAGCAGCCCCCAAAAAGAAAGCTGCTCCAAAGAAAAAGAAGTGACGAAGTTTACTGAAGCAAATTAATTGGGACTAAATATTTGCGGGTTCCAAATTGGAACCCACGTTTTTTGATTAAACAATAAGGTTTAATGGAACGACCCCAAGAATAATAGATTGGAAATAAGAATGGTGGATCATTGATAGATGTCCTGAAGGGGAGAAAGTCAATATCAAACGTTGTGCCGCAAATTTTTTAATGAAAACATGGAAAAAAAAGCATACGATTCCTGGCACACTTGATGGGCCTTTATTGCGGTAGAAAAATAAGTAAAACCATCTCCATCGAAATTTCGCAGTGGAGTTCTTCAAATGTCAAGATCCTTTAGGAAACGACGTCTTGTAGGTTTGAACTGAAGCCTGATCTCTTTTATTGAAGTTCTTGATCTTTAACGGAATCAGAAGATAAAAGCAAATATATTAGCAAGG
>JAKBNO010000008.1:0-1664 GCA_021831005.1 Thermoplasmata archaeon | reverse complement strand
CAAGTCTAAGCGAAACAATCGAACAAAAGTTCTCAAAATACCACTCTCAGAAACTGGTTGCTCTCAAAATCTTGGAGTATGGGCTCAGGGTTGAGAAGGGAAACGTCCTGTGCAATGACTTAGAAGTTGAACCAAGAGCTCTTGCCAAAGTCTGTCAAGTTGATGTGAGAGCGGTGAAATCTACGATAAGCAACATAGAAGCCGACAAGAAACTATCAAAGATTTTTCAAAACCTCAGATCCAATATCCATCTCGGAAAAGTTGCTCCTTACCTTGGATTTGGTGAAATAGTTATAGAACCCTATGATGCAAAGGATTACGGAATCATTTATCAGACGGTCGAAGTGCTGTACAAACACAAGGTAAGTATTAGACAAGCTATAGGAGATGACCCAGACCTGGTGAGTGACCCGAAGTTGTACATAATCACGGAATCGCCGATACCTGCTTCTATCATCCCGGAATTGAAAAAGTCTAGCAAAATCAAGGGAGTGACTATTTACTGATAGATTTAAAATCTAGCCTGGTTGTGTAATAACTCTTGAGGAATGTCAAAACGTATTTGACATAGTTCTCTGGCTTAAATGAAATTGCAGCCCAGTCTGAGAGGATTTCATTCATCTTACAAGTTCATTGCTACCAAGTCCTGAAATACCTATCTGTCTCATCTAATAATTCCGATACCATTTTTGTTTTTTCCATGGAACTGAATTGTCTCTTCTCTGCGTATTATGAATCGTCTCCAGCCCTTCCCTTTCTGCTATTGCTGTCTGGAAAAAACCGTTCACAAAATCTAGTTATATGGATTGACATTAAACATCGAATGGTGAACGTTCTACTTTCTGGGGGTGGAAATAGGGGCGACGTTAGTCTTGTGAAACTTCTAGCTAAATCGATTCCAGAAAATGGTAGATTGCTTTACATTCCAGTAGCAATTTCTCTCACAAGATCTACCTTCGGGCAATGTTATGATTGGATCACCTCTACGCACGGACGGAACAGCCTTACGAGGATAGATATGTGGACTGACCTTCAGAACAGGAGTTATGAAGACATGGCAAGATATTCTGGCGTCTTTATTGGAGGCGGAAATACGTTCAGCCTGCTAAAACAGTTAAGGGAGTCGGGATTTGACCGCTTGCTTGTCAAATACATCACGAAAGGCCTGCCAGTTTTCGGTGGAAGCGCCGGTGCTATAATCCTCGGAAGAGACATCGGAACTGCATATTTTGGGGGAGATGCTGACAAGAATGAGGTAGGACTAAAAGTTCTGAAAGGATTGGATGTTGCAAGAGGGTATTCAATAGCCTGCCATCACAATGGTCTTAAGTATGACCATTTAGCAGCCGAGTACTCAGAAAGAACAGGAATACCAACCATAGCCTTAGGAGATAGTACTGGAATTCAAGTGAAAAACCACGAAATACTGGTGATTGGACCTAGTTCAGCCAAGGTCTTCGATGGAGAGAAATCGAGTATCTTCAGAAAGGGAGCAGTCTTGGGATGACACAGTTGTACTTCACAGTTTCTAGAAAGGGTGCTTTGTTGAATGAATGACTAGTTTTTGTTCAGCTTGAGTTTCTTAGTCTCTTCCTCATTGGGTATGACTTTCCAGGTCTCGTAGTCTGCTCCGTATTTCCTTATGATTTTCTCCAGCTTGGACA
>JAKBNO010000055.1 GCA_021831005.1 Thermoplasmata archaeon | reverse complement strand
AGAACGGCCAAGCGATTATTACAACCAATGTAGGAACCATTCAAACTTCACTGTCCTCCTTAAGCACAACCATCACCGCAATCAGTGCTGGGGAAGCCGAAATCGTTACTAACATTGGTACTGTTACTGCTTCGCTGAATTCATTGAACGCATCGTTTGAGGGAATCAACGGAACGGATGCAGTCATCAGTACAGAAATCGGATCAATAAAGGTCTCGCTGAATTCCATCAATGCCACCATCTTCTCGATCCACATGGGAATGGTGGAGATGAACACCTCTATAGGAACGGTTGAGGTGTCTCTCAAATCTGTCAATGCCTCAATAGTAAGTATTACCGGAGATACTGCGAAAATAATGACATCAGCGGGTGAGATTAACGCCTCCCTCATTGACCTCAACACGAGCATTTTTGGATCTGGATCGGACATTCCTTGGCTCAACAACTCTTATGCTGTTATAGAGACTTGTTTGGGCAATATTACTGGAACTATAACCAATGTGTCTAACAACACAGCATCCATTGCGACCAATCTTGGTGTTGTAACTGCGTCAGTCGATTCTATCAAGTCTCAGAGTGGTAATGGGCCGAGTGGAGATCCACCTTCCCTCTTTGACATTATCGTGATACTCCTTCTGGGAGCCCTGACGATAATTTCCACCCTTGCCATGCTGAGCTCCAGAAGCACGCTCAAGATTATGGGGGATAAGGTCAAGTGAATTGAGTGAAGGAGTAACTGAAAAAATCAGTTCTTTTTTCTTCCTGGGATAAAGAACATTTAATATCATATAGCTCATTAGAAGATTTACCAATGAGTTCACACAATCGAACGACGGAAATACTATCGATTGGAGACGAATGGTATTAAGAAACTCTGGAGTGATTAAAAGTGGAACTGATTTCTTTGCTGTATGGAATTTATCCCAGATCTGAGAATCTTAGGAAGGCGTATGGGAAATGGGAGAAGGGACAGCTTACTTCTGATGAAATATCTAACAAGATTCAAGAGGAGTCTTCATTATACTTCAATCTTGTGAAGGAGGCTGGAATTAATTACTTCACTGATCCGCTGTTCAACTGGTATGATTTGCTACGTCCAATTGCACTTTCAATAGAAGGTATCAAGCTTGGCCCGCTGTCAAGATACAAGGAGACAAACACATTCTACAGGGAACCGGAGATAGAGAGGGTTGGTAAGCTGAGAGCTTTGAATGGACTCAGAGAAGTAGAGGAGAATCCTCCATTTCCAATGTACCACGATAATGGCAGTGAATCTTATCTTCACTTCCTGCCGGGGATAAATTCTTTCGTGAAAATGAGTAAAGTTTCTGGGAGTCAGGAAGAGGCTAGAAAGCGACTCAGGGACATTTACATAGAAATTGTCAAATTTTTCAGGATAAAACGGCTCCTGGTTTTTGAACCGTTTGAGTCGAACAACTATGAAATATACAACGATTTGAATAGCGTTGCTTCAACATATCTGGTGGTGACGGGAAAATTCAATTCAAACGGATCCGCCAAGTTCTATTCGATCATTGGGGACGATCCATATTCGTATACAAAATACTGCGAGGTTCCGGGAATGAAGGTCGTAGATGCCCAGACAACGAGAATAAACGATGGTGTTCTTGAGAAAGTCAAACCATATGCCAATGACTTTGATAGACTCATAGTCGCAAATACCGAGAGTTTCGATTTTCTGCCGAGGACTATTGCGGATAAGAAAATTTTCAGCTTCAAGGGTGGTCAATAATGGAAGAACTCGTGACACAAGAAATTGGAAGTTTCAGAAAGCCCACTTATCTCTCTTCCAAGTTCAGGTCGTACAAGGAAGATGAGTTTGAACAGGTCGCAAAGAAGGCTACTATGGAGACGCTTGACCTCTTCGACAAGAGTGGACTCATGAACATAGGGGTCGGGGGAGAAATGTACAGGTGGGAAATGTATGAGCATCCCGCCGCAAGGATGGATGGGGTAAAGATCTATGGACCCGTAAGATCGTTTGACAACAGATACTACAACAAGGGGAGCGTCTATGGTGAAATTTCGAGGAAAGAACCTTTCCACATGGAAGAAATAGTACTGTTCAAAGGGATGAATAAGAAAAATATCAAACTTCCAGTGACTGGACCCTACACACTTATGGACTGGTCATTCAACGACCACTACAAGAGCAGGGAAGAGCTGGCAATGGCATTTGGCAGGATAATGAATCAGGAAATAAGGGAATTGAAAGCTGCATGGGGAGATGAGGTCCTTCAGGTCCAGATAGATGAGCCTGCGGCGACGACTCATCCTGATGAAATGGAGATTGTCAGGGATTCCGTGAACGAAAGTGTGAAGGGTATAAGCGGAATAGAAACGCACCTTCACGTCTGCTACAGCACTGACTACGGACTCCTTTACAATATAGCCCCTTCGCTGGACATATCTGTCTATAACCTGGAGTTCGCAAACAGGGATCCGATTTCCCTCAGCGATCATCGCAGTGGGTATGATGATGTGAAAAGGTTCAAAGAGGTCGCAGACAGCATGACAAAGAAAATATCGCTGGGACTGGGAGTGACAGATATACATCGTGATTTCATCGAGCCGACTCAACTGATTAAGGAGAGGATAGAGTATTCTCTCAAATTCATGGAACCAGAAAGACTGAGGATCAACCCTGATTGTGGACTCAGGACGAGGAGCAGGGAAGTTGGCTTCGATAAACTGAAGAGCAT
>JAKBNO010000001.1 GCA_021831005.1 Thermoplasmata archaeon | reverse complement strand
GTCTTGCTCTATCAACTACTCTTCATTCAGGGAGAAAATGGCCTCACTGCAGGAAACGCGAGTTTCATCGTCTCCTTCGAACCAATTTTCATAGCTGTGCTTGGATTATCCTTGAAGAGAGACAGACTAGCTTGGACTGTAGTCGCGGGTCTTGTGATTTCAACAATTGGAATGATCATTCTCCTTAAACCGAATAGCCTGACTCAGTCGGAATTAATATCTGCAGTATTGGTGTTGTTGGCAGCTCTTTCGTGGGCCATATTCACAATCCTTGGAAAAGATCTCCTGGAAAAGCACAATCCGCTGAATGTCACTGGATACGTTTCCGTCGTCGGGTTGATAATGCTCTTGCCATTTGTCAATACCGGAATCCTTTCACTGTTTTCGATCAGGAATATGTACCTGATAATCGCCCTTCTATTCATTGGAGTCTTTGCGACCTTCCTTGGATACCTGCTTTGGTTTGATGGCCTTAAGAAGGTGAAGCCAGTCACTGCTGGAAGTACACTATACATAACTCCCTTTGTAACTGTCATCTCTGCATCGGTTCTGATATCTGAACCAATCAGCATAGCTACAGTTATAGGTGGAATCGTAATTTTAGCTGGATTGGCTTTGACAGGGATTGATCCAAGCAAGGTGGTAAGGCTGTATCACAAAATCACCACTTAGACTGTTGGACTCAAATTCAGAAGAACGTATTCCTAGGGAGTTTTGAGACCGTTTCCAGTCAGCACCAAGACGTTCTCTCCTTTGAAATTATACTTTCTACATGCTGCAAAAACGGTTGCTGAACTGTATTCAACATAGTGACCCAATGCAGCCAGATCAGACCGGGCTGACATTATTTCGTTCTCGGATACGGTGACACACCTTCCATACTTTGCCAAGGAGTCTGCCATGAGGTCAATCAGAACTGGTTCCCTGGACACCAATGCATCTGCAACTGATGTGTTCGGGTTGTTTTTGTCGTATGCAAAATTATTGACCTTAGCACAAACGGGACAAACGGCTTCGGTCTGTACCCCAACTATTTCTGGTACCTTCGAGACCTCTCCTGAATCCATCAGGTGTTCGAATCCAGAAACCATTCCCAAGAGGAGGCTTCCTGCCGATACAGGAACCAGCACTCTTTCCGGAACCTGGTGATTGAGCTGTTGAAAAATCTCATAACTCAACTGTCTCATGCCGTCCCTGAACTCCGGGTTCAGAACGTGACTTGCGTAGAAGCCACTGTGGTTGGCAGCGGCTTCGGCTACGTCTTTTCTCGAACCAGTCACCATGTGCACTTTTGCACCGTAAGCTCCAATCTGGCTTATTTTGCCTGGTTTGGTGGATGCGGGGACGAATATGTTGACATCATAACCGGCCGATCGTCCATACGCACTTATTGATGCACCAGCATTTCCAGATGAGTCTTCATTTATCTCAGATCCTTTCGGCAGATTTTGTAACAGACTTGAGACCAAAGTCTTACTCCCCCTGTCCTTGTAGGAGAAGGTGGGTTGAAAGTAATCGAGCTTGAACTTCATTTGACCTGAACCAACAAGTGGAGTGACGACCTCCCCTAGGTCAATGACCTCATCCAGATAGGGATAATTTGATGAATATGCTCCTTCTTTGTACCTGAAATCTATGACTGGCACAAGAATCCCTCCGCACTCGCAGGTTGGCCGACTGGTGAAGCTCTTTCTCTCTTTCCCGCAAGTCTTACAGATTGCCTTCAACATCTGATTGTCATAAGTTAGGTCAGAATTATAAGCATATCTTTGGATATCAGCAATAACTCAATAGAGCGTATGTAGCATGATTGAAAAATTCAAAAAAAATGTCAGTTTCAAATGAAAGAAAGAACCATTTCAATTTTCGATGAGCTCCCTGGTGCGTTGAAGAGGTAATCCGATATTCCCAGGAAACGCCCATGAAGGCAACTAAGTTTAAATAATATGATTTAAGTGTAGAACTATGACGGAAAATAAACAGCCAACGGAAGGTAATGTATCCAAGAGAACATGGCCTTGGGTCGTCTCAATAATCGTCGTCGCCATTCTAGCTTTTTCAGCGGGATATTTTCCATTCCATAGCACAACATCCCAACCAAGCGCCGTCAACATTCAGTTCTATGCAAGTCTAGCGAGTTCGGAACAAACGTTCGTAAACAACACACTCATACCACAGTTCGAGTCTGAATACCCTGGAATCCATGTTACCTTGGTGAATGTGGGAAGTGGAGCCGTGTCCAAAGACATTCTTGCGCTTGAAAAATCTGGCAAAGTCGGAAGTATTGTAGCAGGACAGGATAATCTGGAGATCGGACAATTAATTTACAGTTCGTCTGGAAACGTATTGATGAATCTAAACAACATGACCCCGGCCATTTTGCCCTCGAGCGTTATTCCGGCAGCATCGAGCCTCATTAACTACGAAAAGCAAGTCTTTGGTGGAATATATTTCGCGCCATTCAGGGGAAATGTGCCGATGGTATTTTACAACAAGACCGCCCTCTCGAACGCGGGTATAACTGCCCCTCCAACGACGGACGCACAACTACTGCAAGATGCAGCAATGATAAAGAACAAAACCGGACAAAATACGATAATGATACAGGGAGCATCGACCAATGGAGGACATACCGGGTCAAGCACTGCAACTGAGCTCTACCAGCTGATGGTCCAGTGGGGTGGAAATCCACTTTACCTAAATGACACTGGAGACCTGCATGCGATGCAATACCTTTACAATCTGAGCAGCTACTTTGTTCCAGCATTCTCTGGAGGATACTGGGGTTCTTACAAGGGACTAGCAGTTGGGAATTACTCGATTCTAGATTACCAATGGCCCTATATCTATAACACACTGACCACTTCACCATACAACATGACAAATTCTTCGCTCGGCGTTTATCCCGGTCCTGCTGGACCGGTAAACGGAAATCATCTAATGGGAGGAGACGTCCTCTTTATTCCTAAGGGAGCAACGCACGTGGCAAGTCTGGAAACCTTTATGCATTTCCTTCTGGGTGCGCAGGCTCAGAAAGAGACACTTCTGAACCTTTCCTGGGTTGCAATAAACAGCCTAGCATACCAGAATCTTCCTGCCAAGTATTCAATAATAGATAAGGCCCTTGGAAATGCAATCTCTACAGGTGTATTTCTGAGAAATCCTACACCATGGATCACGGAATGGCAGGTAATTTTATGTAACGAAGTTTTCAACCCCGTCTTTGTACAGAAGACTTCGGGATATAGCGACTTGCCAACTCTGCTCTCGAATGCACACACCGCAATGTACAACTACATCCAGGCAAATTACGGAAGCACAAATGCAACAGCATATCAAAGCGACAGCAACTACGCGCCAATCTCCGTTTAACTTTTTTATTTTTATTTTTTGGTTTTCTCTTGACTAAGTGGAGAGACTCTTGGACTGCTTACCTGATGATATTACCTGCGGTTATCTACGTCTTGTACCTTGCATTTTATCCTGCTGTAGACGCCGTATATGAGAGCTTTTACACCCTTCATGGAGGCCCAACTCTATACAATTATGATTTCATTAATTCCATCTTTGGAAAAAGCCCGATATACAACACTTTCGTAGTCACTGCTTCTGCCCTCGCACTGCAGTTTACATTTGCGCTGATACTGGCGAGCCTACTGTCCAAACCTTTCAAAGGAAGGGCAGCATTCTCTGCTTTGTTCCTGATACCCTTCGGTGTAGCAACCATTGTTACGGGAGTCATCTTTCACAATATTTTTTCTACATATGGAGGGTATGCCAACTCATTCCTGAGGGTCTTAGGGGTGCACCCAATAAACTGGACGGGATCTTACATCACCTCACTGTTCGTCCTGATCCTTGCCGACTCTTGGAAAAACACCCCCATAGTCACCCTAATCCTTTTGGCAGGAATGACATCGATCTCACCCAACTTGTACAACCAGGCCATGGTTGATGGTGCCGGGACCTTTCAGAGGTTCTTCAGGATAACTCTCCCAAATCTCAAAGGATTCATCGCAATAGCCCTAATGATAAGGGGAATAAGCGAATTCAACATATTTGCCATGGCATTGCTCCTATATCCTTATCAGCTTTTGACCACTATGACTTATGCCCTTTACGACACAGTAAACGCCCATCCGGCTTATGCAGGGGGCACAATTCTTCTTGCCTTCGTTCTTATCTTTGCTGCAATTATAATGACATACAGAGGCAAGTACGGGAGAGTGTATTGACATGGTGAGTGAATTTCAGGGCCGTTGGACAAAATATTACATCTATGCGGGTGCGGCATTCTTCTCATTCTTTGTCATTCTCCCCTTGTACGTGCTACTCATCATCGCTCTTGGTGTTCCAAACCAGACCGTCGCCGCTTATTTTCCTGCGCTTCTCCCTACGAAGTTTACTCTCGCCAACTTCATAAACGCGTTTAGGGGAACAGGAATCCTCCTAGAAAGCGCATTTCTAAAGAGTCTCGAAACTGCGTTCATAGTTGCTGTAATTGCGATACTGCTGGGATATCACGCCGCTTTCGGACTCAGCAAACTTCCCTTTAAGATTAGCAGTCTCATCATAGCGCTCCTTTTCTTCTCAACAATGATACCATCAATCACGATTGCGATACCAATTAGCGAAACTTTTCTCAGATTGGGCCTGTATGATTCATCCCTGGGACTCGCCCTTGCGCAAGAACTGCTGGTTCTTCCACTGACGGTATTCATACTTTCTGGTACGCTGGATGCCATTCCGAAACAGCTCGAGCAGCAGGCGAGGGTGGACGGAGCTTCATTCGTTCGTGCACTATACCAGGTGATTTTCCCTCTTGCAGTGCCTGGAATTGTTTCCGCATTTTTGCTTTCTTGGCTCATGTCATGGGACGAATTCACATTTGCCATAATTCTTTCACCGGTGCATCCAACTCTTCCGATACTGATCTACCTCGACGCATCCGCCAGGGGGAATGTGTTGACAGCGGCCTCCTTTTCTCTCCTTGTCACAATTCCCGTCATAGTGCTTACCATAATTCTCTCCAAATTCATAAGAGCGGGTTATCTGACTTCAGGAATCACGGGGTGAAAAACTGTGGACAGGAGAAGTGATAGAGTGAAATATGACCCCTTTTTCGAGAGAAGTCTAGAAAGATTGACGGAAGAGATTAATTTATTATCATCGCCAAAGGGCTACCTCTATGCAGGACTTCCAAAGTTCAAGGCACTGTTCGGAAGAGATTCTTTGATAACAGGTTGGGAACTAATTGACTGGAAAGTTGATATTGCGCTATCCTCCGTCCATGAGCTTGCTAAACTTCAGGGAAGAACGACGGATAATTCTACAGGGGAGTACCCCGGAAAGATACCGCACGAGTACTACGAATCTGATTCAGACTATTGGGCAAGAAGGAAGGAAATATCGTGGCTACCGAGGGGACCAAATTACTTCTCGGTGGACAGTACTCCTCTGTTCGTCATTCTGGTCTCTATGCTAAATGCAAGAGTTCCTGGATCGCTGTCGGATGGGATTAGGAGGGCAGCAGAAAAGGCTCTGGAATTTATTGTGCAGAATTCTAGCAGTAGGAAATTGTTGGTGTACGAAAAAGACGACACCGCTCACGGGCTTCGGAGCCAATCGTGGCGCGATGGAATTGGAGATGTTCTGGATGCACTAAAGTATCCAGTTGCCACCGTAGGAGCACAAGGTTACCTGTACGCTTCCCTGCTCGCTGGGGCGAACCTGCTGAGCAAAGGCGATGACGATACTGGGAACCTCAGGAATTCCATAAGGGAGCTGGAGAAAAGGATCCCCCAACAACTGGAAATTAATTTCTGGAACGAAGATGAGGCATTCTATGCACTTGCGGTCGATGGTTTAGGCATGCCCGAAACCGCAGTCACCAGCGATCCGGGTCACCTCATATTCTCTGGGATACTCTCCAGAGAAAGAGAAAGGGAAGTGGTCGACAGGTTGTTTGAGTCCGATATGCTGACCGATTATGGAATCAGAACACTCTCAACGCACGACAAGAGATTCGATCCTAGGGCTTATCAGAGGGGCGCAATTTGGCCGCAAGATAACTGGATAATTTTCTACGGACTAAGGATGAGAGGTTACGGGAGAGAATCCAGTGAGATCAGAGAAAAACTCTTGGAGGCATACGATAAAATGGGAAGGATGCCCGAGTACTTCGGAGTAGATAAGGAAGGCATGCTGATATCGGAGAATAAGATGATGATTAGTCCATGCTATCCCCAAGCTTGGTCTACTGGAGCCATCATCGATTTTCTATTAGATCGTGCCGCCTCTGGATACAGACCTGAAATAAGTGAGGTGATTAGGAATGACTTCAAAACTTGAATTGATCAATGTTACCAAGAGCTATGGAAAGACTGAAGTGATTAGAGACATGTCACTTGCCGTTGAAACGGGAGAATTTTTCGTTGTGCTCGGACCATCTGGCACCGGTAAATCTACTCTACTCAAGCTCATAGTAGGAATAGAACAACCAGACGATGGAAAGATTCTGATAGATGGAAAGGACGTGACCAGACTTCCCCCGAACAAGAGAAACATGGCGATGGTGTTCCAGAATTATGCCCTATATCCAAATTTGAACGTCTACCAGAATATCGCTTTTCCTCTGAAGATGCACAGAAGGAGAAACATTGACTCAAGCGTCAGAAGCGTAGCATCTAAACTCAACATAGAGGACATACTGAAGAAGAAGGTCACGCAGATCAGTGGTGGTCAGCAACAGAGAGTCGCTCTGGCCAGGGCAATGGTGAGAAGTCCAGCCCTTTTTCTCATGGATGAGCCGCTAAGCAATCTCGATGCAAGGGTCAGGTACAGTGCCAGGAGTGAACTCAAGAAGTTACAAGAAGATTTGAACGAGACGTTCCTCTTTGTGACACACGATCAGAAGGAGGCTGAAGCCCTCGGAGACAGAGTAGGGATACTTCACAAAGGAAGGTTTGAGCAGGTCGCCTCTTACAAGGAATTGTACGAATATCCAGGAACACCTTGGATAGGTGATTTCGTGGGCGACTTTCCCATGAACTTCATTGGAAATCTTGGATTTCGACCAGAGTGGACTTCGATAGGCGAAGGAGATTATAATGTCACGGTCGACACTTTCGAGACAGTGGGAGACATCTTCTTCCTCCACGGGACCATGAAGGATGGGACAGGCCTCATACTAAAGAGTATCAAAAAGTACGAGCCGGGAGAAATTCTGAAATTTTCGGTGACCCGTTCGAAAACATTTCCTGAATTATAGCGGTTTGGATATGTGTGACTTCTCTCTTCAAACCTGATAATTATTGACTCTAAATTTAGATGCATTCTCCGTGCTTTACCCTCACCAAATCTTTTACCAAACGCGTGTCGAAGGACAGATTTGACCTAGATCATCTTTCCAGCCATAATCCACGATGGAAGAGAGCGCTATTAAACGATGTCATTCCAGGCTCTATTATCCAGGAGATTGAGAAAGGGAGCAACGAGAGGGCGTTCTCAAGTGCATGCAATCTGTCATTGGCTCGGATCTTCCTTGAGCTGTTTCAAGAATCTCTGGTAATTCTTGTCATCAAACTCAAAAATGACACTTCCAACATAACCACAATCGGCACATCTGTATTTTCCAGTTATGTAACCTACTTCCAGATCTATGTTCTCTGAACCGCACTGGGGACATACGCGATGATTCATGACTTCATGATGAAATGCAGAACAATATATATTTCTGAGCCGTCTTCCGGAAAAATTTTCTTGGTGATTCACACAAAATCGTTCCCTGACTCCAGTATGAACTGCTTTACTTTCCCTATTCCGAGATCGATCGCCTTCAGTATGTCATATTGGTCATTCACCATAAGTCTAAAATCAAAAACTTCCCCTTCAATGAATTCAATACCTTTGCTCTCGGCAAGTGAGATGTAACCCATTTTTCTACCGCGATCCAGACTATTCAAGCTTTCTTTTCCAACCCTTATCTTCTTTTTCTCTGCTGTTTTAAGGAACCAGTCCTGGTTTGCATAGACATTGCTTTCATACGATTCCCCGCTCTCGGGTGGTTCTCTGTATGATACCGGAGGCAGGCAATCAATTGATTTCCCACGAAAAGTTTCGTCCGTCACGACGTTTACCTTGTAGAATTTGAGCGCATTTTCGTAGTATTTCAGCAGAGGAGCAAATGCTTTCTTCTTGAATGGGTCGGAAATTTCGTTGAGCTGTCCCCCTATCTTTTCTTCTCTCTCGTAAATGGTGACGTTCAGACCTCTCTTTGCAGCATAAATGGCTCCCGCTAATCCCTGGATTCCCGCACCCTTTATCGCCATGTCTCCGCTCAGTTTCATTTCTGTTCTTCCCTCGTATCCAACATTCGGATTCACGCTGCACCTGACTTCTCCAAATGACAAGTCCCTGCAACCCTGGTTGCATCTTATACAAGGGCGCAATAAAGTGGGATTGTTTTGTATCTTGAATGAAAAGAAAGGATCCGCGAGGTGTCCCCTTCCTACGGCTACAAAGTCGCAAATGGACAGTACACGTTCGACCCCTTCCAGATCGACGACAGAACCCACCAGCATAGTCGTGATTTTTGGTTTTCTCTTCAAACGTGGAAATATGTGAGTCTCGGGAGAATAGAAAGAAGCAGAAGAACCGGGTGGATAAAAGTTGCCGGCGCTGAAATGAACATAATCAAGGCCACTCAGGGAATCTACTATCCTGAGTCCGTATTCTTCATTCCAACCATTTGGATCGTCTTCATACAGACTGAGTCTTATCCCCACTGGAAAATCAGTGACAGAACGTACAGCATCGATTACGGCTTGGGGAACCCTCAGTCTCTTTTCGAACGTGCCTCCGTACCTGTCCTCCCTAACATTCAAAACTGGAGATAGAAACTGGTGCATAAGATATCCATGTGCACCATGAATTTCAATACCATCAAACCTCGAATTCTTTGCTACCAGTGCGGCTTTCTCATATGCTCTTATCACTCCTTCAATGTCATCTCCTGACATCTCGTCTGGTTTTCTACCCATATAATCCACTGACGATGGAGCCATGGGCTGCCTTTGGTTCTCGTCCAGCAGCGCTTTTCCCCCTGCATGAACCAGTTGCATGAAAACCCTTGCACCATAGGGGTGAATTGCCTCCGGTATTCTGCGGAGCTTGGGTATCAATAGCGGACTGAAAGCGCCGAGCTCGTTTCTAGAACCCCTAGAATTCACACTGTCAACGTATGTGTACTCCGTTATTATCAGCCCAGTCCCTCCCTTGGCCCTTTCCTCCAGATACCTGACAAGATTCTCATTGCTGGAGCCATCGGAATTGGCAAGGTTGGATATCATTGGTGCCATTACGATTCTGTTTTTGATCTCGAGATCTCCGATAAATCCAGGTTCGAATGCCTTCATCAGGTCGTCAGTCTAGCGAACTATTAAAAATATTACGAGACCGTCACCGCTAAGCCAGTTGGTAACTCTCTTTATGATTGTTTGTATTGAGTCGGTCTGCCGTTTGAAGAAGGTTCCTGACCTCAACTCTTGCATAGTTGTTTTCTGACCAGACAATATCAAATAAAAAAATAAAGAAACAGGATTCTAGTCCGCCTCGCTCAGAAAGTCTTTAACCTCCTCGATCTCTGACTCGAAGAATTCACTACCCGTGCCTTTCGCGACGAACTTACCCTCGTAGATCAGGTTTGTGTAATCCGACACCTTCCTGGTCAGATTCATATCATGGGTAACCAGAATGACTGTGTATTTCTGCTTCAATGCTCTGATGAGATCCACTATCTTCCCCTTTGCTATTGGATCAAGTGCGCTTGTTGGTTCATCGAACATCAGCACTTTGGGTCGCAGGACAAGTGCCCTTGCTATGCAGAGTCTCTGCTGTTGTCCCCCAGATAGAGAAGTTCCTCCCTGTTTCAGGTTCCCGCCCAGCTCTTCAATGAGGTCAGCGTCCTCAAGGGCCTGGTTTATCATCTTGTCCATTTCATCCTTCTTCAACTTCTTTCCCTGTATTCTCAACCCGAAAGCAACATTATCATATACAGACATTGGGAAAGGATTGGGTTTCTGAAAGACAAGTCCAATCTCCCTTCGCAGTTCAACTGGATCGATGTCCATGATGTTTCTCTTCTCAAATAGTACATCACCAGAAACATCCATACTCGGATCCATATCCAGTAGTCTGTTCAGCGACCTAAGTAGGGTACTCTTCCCGCTTCCTGATGGTCCAACTATGGTGTTCACACTGTTCTTGAAAATTTTGAGATCTACTCCATCGAGTATCACCTTGTTCTTTGTCTCAACTTTCAGCCTCTCAATCTCAATTATTTTTTCCACCTTTTCTTCCATATCTATTGACTCCTTCCAATATACTTTGAAATCGCAATCAAGCCCGTCACACTGAGTATCAGAATCATTGCGGAAACAAAGGCGAGATAATGCGAGTAGGTTGTCGGGTAATTGATGCCGTTCCAGACTACGTAGGTGAGATATCCCACTCCCGAATGCAGGAAACCTGTGGCATAGTTATTGTTCCACCCTGCGGAGTAGAGAAGTTGTGCTGTCTCTCCTGCTGCGATACTCACTGCCAGTAGTATCCCAGAGAGCATCCCTACCTTCGCCTGGGGTAGATATATTCTGGAAGCGACCCTGATGTCATCAGCGCCCAACGCGTACGCGTTTTCAATCTGCTCTTTGGGGATGTTCCTGAAGGAAATTTCTATTATCCTCATCAGATACGGCAGCATCATGATAGCGAGTGCTAGACCCCCCGCTATCAGTGAATATCCCATATTTAATCTCTGTACCAGAATGATGAATGCAAACAGTCCTATTACTATGGATGGAACGCTCGTCAGCACATCCGTGAAGAGACGCGCTGTCAGTGAGAGTGTTCCATTGGACCTTCCGTTCACCACGTAGAGAGCTCCCAGGACACTCGGGGGGAGTGAAAAGAGGAGTCCCATACCGACGAGCTCCCAAGTACCGACAATTGCGTTCAGAATTCCGCCCGTTGCTGTATTGCCGGGAGTAATCAGCATAGTCAGCGTTATGTGGGATGCACCGGAATCAAGTATGTAGATGAAGATAGATAACAGGATGACCACCATCATTCCAAGGACCACGTAGCTCAGCCCTTTTGCTATGGTATCCTTCAACTTTCTAGAACCGATGTTTTTCCATTGTATTTCCTGCCTGTCACCCGTATAGGAACTAGTCACTCTCGTACCCCCTTAGTGATCCTCTTCCTGCTATCTTTCTACCTATCAAACTCACTGTGAGTGAGATCGCCATAAGCACGACCCCGAGTGCTGCAAGGGCGGCCAAATCCATCCTCGTCGAATCGGTAAGTGCGCTGTCAAGTAGTGAAGCTATTGCTGCTGCCATAGTGTTGGTTGCAGAATAAAAACTCGAGGGAAGGATGTTCGTCACTGCTCCACTGACCATCAGTACAGCCATAGTTTCTCCAAGCGCCCTCCCCAAACCAAGAAGGGTACCGCCCACTGTAGAGGCTCTGGAGTACCTTGTCGTTAGATACTTTCCGACCTCCCATTTAGTCGCTCCCAGAGAAAAGAGGCCTTCCTTGACCTCCTTTGGTACGGAATCAAAAGAGTTGACGATGACTGAAGTTACAATGGGTATGATCATGAAACTCAGTATTATCCCTGAGGCTATCAATCCAGCCCCGCTGTATATTTCTCCCTTCAGACCTGGGATGAAGGAAAGGTGCTCTGCCATCCACGGCTCTACGTTTCTGAACAGGATCGGTTCGAGTACGATGATTCCCCACAGCCCGTAGACAACGCTTGGAATTCCTGCGAACAGTTCGATCATAGATACCATGAACTTCTTGATTCTGGCTGGAAGGTAGAGCTCGACGTTCAGGGTTATCAGGAAGCTGATTGGAAATGCGATGAGAATGGCAAGGGCAGATGTGCTGAGTGTGCCCAGCAGGAATAGATCGAGTCCAAATTGAGCACCTGGAGGAGCTAGGATTCCGTGAACATAGATCGGTTGCTGGTACTGAAATCCCGGATTCCAAAGATAGGTCGTAAAGAAAGAAAGGCCACTGAACTTCCATAATGGTAATGATTCTTGGAAAACAAAGACAAAGATAGAAATCAGGGCCACCGCTGGTACGATGGCCATCAAGAAAGTGAAAAAATTAAAGATTCTGTTTGTGGTTTTCATCTCTCCCTAACCCGTAATCTTGTTGACAAGCGGATAGACGATCTGTGTCACTACAGATGAAGGCAGGGCGACCAGGTTAAACCCGCTGAGGTAGTTTGCTGCAGCTCCTCCGTTCCCACTCACTGCGAATTTTATGAAGGCTTGCAAAGCGGATGCAATTGCCGGACTTGTCTGATTGGTCTTCACGATTATGTATTCCATATCTGCTATCGGATAGGAATAATTGCCCGGCGCATACTGAAGTCTCACTGTCCCATTTGCGGGTATCTCCGAGAGATAGTGCGATGCTGCATTCGAGACGTTCTGAACCGTAGGGCCTACAAACTGTCCATTCTGATCTTCGAGATTTGCGACTCCGAATCCTGC
>JAKBNO010000097.1 GCA_021831005.1 Thermoplasmata archaeon | reverse complement strand
CATCTTCATAACGCACGGACACCTGGACCACACTGGCTGGGCAACGACTTACAGCCACGACAAAATTGTCCCCACCTTCCCGAACGCAAAATATTACATGCAAGAAGACACGCTCAAAGAGATAAGGGAACCGAACCAGAAGACAAAGCCGAACTACAACTATCTGAATTTCGAGAATATCGATGACCACATCGAGCTTCTAAACGGAGACGAGGAGGTATTCCCGGGCGTGGAACTCATCAAGTCTGGAGGGCACACAAAGGGACATCAGGTAGTTACCTTAAGAGTGGGGAACAAGACATTCATCTATTTCGGTGACCTGATACCAACCTCGGCACACATCAAGCCTGCCTACGTTATGGCTTATGACCTCTACCCTATGGACACATTCTCAAAGAAGAAAGAGATCCTCGAGAAAGCGTTTGAGGGAGGGTGGACTCTGTTCTTTGAACACGATCCAGCCACGCCTTCTGCTCAGTTGGTGGACATCGAAAGCTATACTCTCAAGAAGGTAACCGTCTAAAAGCTGGTTCGTCCCATTTTCAGAATTTCGCGCGCTATGATCATCCTTTGTATCTCGTTCGTTCCCTCGTAGATCTGAGTAATCTTGGCTTCTCTGAATCTCCTCTCGGTGGGGAGTTCAGCCGTCATGGCCCTGTAACCGAGCAGGTGGATCGCCTCTTCAGTGATTTTCACGGCTGAATCGCCAGCTTGAAGCTTTGACATCGAACTGAGCAGGGTAGAATCCTTCCCTGCTTCAACCAGTTCAATCGACTCGTTGTACTTGGTGACTGAAGAATGCAGCATGTTTACCATATCGGCCAGCTTGAACAGAAAATTCTCCGAACGGGAACTCTTCTGCCCATCGTTGGAAGAAATCACATCCCTTATCGCACCTTCCGAAATTCCAATCGCCTGAGAGGCAATTCCTATTCTGCCAACGTTGAGGGTATCCATTTCGATCCTGAAACCATCGTTAACCTTTCCCACTATCTGTTCCTCTTCAACTTCCACATGGTCCATGAGGACCTCGGTGGTGCTGGTCCCCCTTATTCCCATCTTGTGGAACTCCTTGCCGATCGACAATCCGCTCATCTCCTTGTCAACCGCGAATAGTGTCATTCCATGATGTTTCTTTTCTGGGGAAGTCATCGCTGACACGAGGAAGAACTGAGCCTCCCCTCCGTTCGTGATAAATGTCTTTCCGCCGTTCAGTATGAATCTGTCTCCTTTCTTTTCTGCAGAGGTCGTTATGGCAACAGCATCAGAACCTGTTCCAGGCTCCGTTATCGCGAGAGCGCCTATGGTCCCCTTTGAAACTCGAGACAGATATTTCTGCTTGAGAGATTCCGTTCCGTATTTGAGTACTGGCTCGCCGAAGAGGGAGACGGTAACATCAGGAATAAGGGATGTCGAAGCACACTCCCTCGAAACAATCCTGATACTTTCCATTAACGTTGAGAGTGAGAATCCAAGTCCTCCATATTCACGGGGAATGTAAGCAGCAAATATTCCCATCTTTGCCATTTCACCTATCAGATCCTCCGGGTACCTAGAACTCTCATCAATTTCCGTCGCTCTGTCCCTCACTCTTGAAATCGCAAAGTCTTCAACTTCCTTCAATTTTTGCCGCTCAGGAACACTTAGATTCATCTATTTCCAGTATGAGAATATGAAAATTAATCTTCCTGACTTTGAGAAATCTGACAAAAGTCTTATATTTGTCTTATGTATATATTCGCAAATGAGTGAAATGATCTCTGAACAACTTAACGCCGACGTGACAGACAACTTTAGAAATAGGTTGTTCGCAAACGGAAAGAGCCGGAACACAGTCAAGATGTATGGGTATATTGTCGATCAATACCTCGACTTTGTTAAATTCCAGAGGGAGGCAATAACTGCTGAAAACATAGAAGCATTCAAGGAATTCCTCTCAATTGAGAAGGGCTATTCCAAATCGACAATCTACCTCTACATCAGAGCTTTGCAATCGTTCCTTTCATACATCGGTATGGAGAACCTAGGCCATCTAAAGGCCCCAAAGAGGCCACAGAAGGTCCCCAATTATCTCATGAATGAGGAGGTATCAACGATCATAGCCAGTTGCAGGAACCTGAAAGAGAGGTTGATAATCAAACTGCTGGTCTATACTGGAATAAGAGTCTCAGAACTCTGTTCCATCAGGATCCAGGACATAGACGTAAACAGCAAGACACTCAAGATCAGGAACGGGAAAGGAGATAAGGACAGATTGGTAGTTTTCAGTGACAAGGTCGTCCCTGACCTAAAGCTGTATCTCATGGAGATGAAGGATGGTAAAGCGAGGGGCGATTTTCTGTTCCCGACTTCAAGGAGCAAGAGGGTATCGCCGGTCACGGTAGAACGGGTGGTCCGGAACATCGTGAAAAGGTCGGGCTTGCAGAAGAAGGTCACACCACATACTTTCAGACACACTTTTGCCACGTCCCTGTTGAGGAACGGTGCTGACTTGAGAATAATTCAGCTCCTCCTGGGTCATTCCAGCATCAGCACGACGCAAATCTATACCCACATGGACGACAGGGCTCTGAAGATGGGATACGAAAAATTTATCCCTAGCTACTGAAGTCTAGAGATTTTTTTGCATCTTTGTTCAACCCACGGTCACTTTGAAAGAAGTACCGCTGGGAGCAACTAGACACAAACCTCGGGATAACATACAAGATCTCTAGTCCTAGTTGTTTTCAAATCATTTGTGCAGTCAAATTAAACAACTCGGTCTGAAATTATATTTAAAAAATCGGACATTTGTTTTGGCGCCACAGAAAACTAAAGAATGGCTGCTCCTGGTGACAGTTTGATAATTTCAAATGGTTCGGATAAGGCAGAAAAGATTTTTAGAAAATGAGATCGAAGTGAAATCGATCCTGTCCTTTTACTTGGAATAGAATATTGAATCGTTTGAAATATCA
>JAKBNO010000125.1 GCA_021831005.1 Thermoplasmata archaeon | reverse complement strand
GTCGAAGTGAAAGGGAACGAAAACTATTCCGGACGGTATTTTGTCAGTTGTCTTCACCTTGGTCTCGATTGAACCATGCCTAGACTCGATGGTAATTTTCTGGGAATCCCTGGCGCCGATTCTCTTAGCATCCTCGGTGTTTATTTCAACGTACGGTTCGGGGGACTCTCTTTCCAGAACGTCTGCCCTTCTGCTCATTGTGCCGGAGTGGAAATGAAAATAATTCCTGCCGGTAGTCATTATGAAGTCGTAGTTTGCATCTGTCACCTCAGCAGGTGGTCTATAGGGGATTGGAATTAGTTTTCCCTTTCCGATTGGAAACGACTTTGTGTGAAGTATTTCTGTGCCGTCAGGATTTTCCTCGTTGATCGGCCATTGCTTGCCGATTGGGTAAATGTTTTCATAAGTGGCCCCGGAATAGCTCGGAATCGCCTTACGGATCTCCTCGAATATACTCCTCGGAGTATCATAGCTCTCCAAGCCTCCAACTCTCTTACCAATCTCATTGAGTATCCACCAATCGGGCATCGCTTCTCCGGGACTGTCGTAAATGACATTCACTTTTTGGATCCTTCTTTCGGTGTTAGTGAATGTGCCTTCCTTTTCGAGAGAGGTGGTTGCTGGTAGAACTACGTCCGCTACCCCGGCGGTCAAGGTCATAAATATATCCTGCACAATTAGGAGTTCAAGGTTTTCAATACCCTTCTCGACGTCCGATATCGCAGCCTCTGTTACCAGTGGATTTTCGCCCATGATGTAAATCGCCTTTAGACTCCCGTCCACAGCTGCATCAAACATCTCAGAAAGGGTGAGCCCCGTCTTTGTTGGCAAGCTCCTTTTCCATAGGATTTCAAATCTCTTAACAGAGTCTGAATTGACTGGAATGTATCCTGGATACCACTCTGAAAGTGCACCCATGTCAGAGGACCCTTGTACATTGTTTTGACCTCTTAACGGAAAAATCCCACCCCCCCTGATACCTAAGTTTCCAGTGAGCAGGCCGAGGTTCGAGATGGACATCACATTCTCAGTACCGTGAACGTGCTGCGTGATACCCATGGCATAAAGAATTGAAGTTGGCTTCTCTTTAGCTATAATCTTGGCTGCTTCTCTTAGCTTTTCTGGTTCGACTCCAGTGATCCCCTCCACAATTTCAGGGGAATACTTTGCGAGTTCTCGCCTCAGGGCCCCAAATCCCTCTGTTCTTTCTTCTATAAATTTGGTATCTTCAAGATTCTCTTCAAGAATAACGTGCATGATTGAATTGAGGAGTGCGACATCTGTTCCTGGATTGAACTGAAGGTGGATTGATGCTATCTCTGCCAGCTGGGTCTTCCGGGGATCTGCTACTATCAGATTCTTTCCGTTCTTTCTACCCTTAACGATTTTCGTACCGATTATTGGGTGTTGTTCGGTGGTGTTTGATCCAATAACGAAATAAGTTTTTGAGTCATCAAGACTGTTTATCGATCCTGTTGCAGCCCCAGCACCCAGAGTTGTGATCAGCCCCATCGCAGTTGGACTGTGGCAACTTCTAGCACAGTGGTCTATATTGTTTGTCCCAATCACTCTCGCGATTTTCTGCATCAGATAATTCTCCTCATTGGTGCACTTTGCGGATGATTGAAAAGCCACCGAATTTGGTCCATATTCCCCGATTATTTTTTTTAGTCTATTCGATGTCTCCGTTAGAGCAGTTTCCCAGCTGACCCTCACGAATTCTCCATTTCTTTTGATGAGAGGGTATTTCAGCCTTTCTTTGGAGAAATTGTATGAAAGGCCAGAATAACCCTTCAAGCAGAGTTTTCCTTCATTTACTGGAGACTTGGAATAACCTATCACTCTCTCTCCAGAGGTTTGGGTTGGAATAACCATCTGACAACCTGTCCCACAGTAGGGGCATACGGTTAGAACAGACACTCTTGTATAATTACAGGACGCTATAAACAGTTATCTTACTGTCTATTCAAATTCAAGCATCCTGCCTGTACTCTCGCATTGTTGAGTTCTTCCAGAGTATTTACATTGGCGAGTTTTGCACTTTCCTCCCGGTTCATTCTCACCAGCTCAAACCTTTCTTCGACAAATGGAAATATTTTTTTGCTCTTCTTTGAAAATTCAAGCAAATCAGCGAATATACTTGCGTTGTAGATGGCAAATAATGGTTCGATTAACCCGTCTGAGTTTACTGCGGCAACTGGTCTACCGTGGTAGTGGCTTACCAAATTCTCTATGATATCTGCGTCAAGAAGTGGCATGTCACTACCAACTGCAATGAATTCGTCCAGAATCTTGATTGAGTCAACTAAGGAATTTATCAAGGTGCCTTCTGACTCATCCTTTTCGACTCGACATCCCTCTATTACTAGATTGTCATATTTGGAAAGGATAATGACCCTCTCAAATAACCCCGTACTTTCTAATGTTCTGTAAATTCTCTTTATCATCGGCTCAGCACAGAAATCCATTAGGTGTTTCCCTGGCAACCTCTCACTCGGCTTGGCGAATAGAACGGCTTTCATTTAAGACATCAAGGCAAGTCTGTTGCGCTAATAAAGTGTGTCCCATCGGTAGTTTCTGTTCGAGACGATAACGATTATACACAGTATAACATTGATGTAACGTGGTCGTAACTCTAAATAAAATAGGTCCTTGTAAGTACGAAATTCCATTAGATAAGAGCAAGGGGATGAGAGTACCGGGCATCGTATTTTCAAATGAAAATCTGGCCAAGGATTTGGGCTCTGATCAGGCACTTGATCAGGTAATCAATGTGGCTGGACTCCAGGGAATTGTTGGAGCCTCAATTGCAATGCCCGATATTCATTTGGGATATGGATTTCCAATAGGGGGGGTCGCAGCATTCAATCTGGATGACGGGATTATCAGCCCAGGAGCTGTTGGGTTCGACATAAATTGCTCAGTGAAGCTGATAGGCTCCAACCTTAATTACAACCAAGTGAGTCCAAGAATAAAAGACCTGGTAGACGAAATTTTCAAGAATGTACCTTCTGGGGTCGGTAGGGAGGGTAAACTCAACCTGTCCCCAAGCAAGATGGAAGACCTACTTTCTGAGGGAGTCAAATACGTAGTCAAGGAAGGATATGGCTGGTCTAGTGACATCGAGAGGATTGAGGAGAACGGGTCCGTCGCATTTTCTGACAGAAGCAAGGTGTCACAGAAGGCACGGGCAAGAGGTTTCCAACAGTTAGGATCCCTTGGTGCGGGAAATCATTTCCTTGAAATTCAGGTCGTCGATAAGATATTTGATGTGGAACTTGCTAGAAAATTTGGACTGAATTCAGAGGGACAGGTGACTATCATGGTTCATACTGGTTCGAGGGGGTTCGGGCATCAGGTTGCAACGGACTACATTGAGATAATGCAGGAGGCGATGAAGAAATACAACATCTCAGTTCCGGATAGACAGCTAGCTTCAGCACCATTTAATTCCAAGGAGGGACAGGATTACATGGGTGCAATGGGAGCTGCAGCTAATTTCAGTTTCTCTAACAGACAGGTAATCACTCACTGGATAAGGGACAGTTTCAAGAGGGTGTTCAAGAGAGACCCAGAAGACATGGAAATGGATATAGTCTATGATGTGTCTCACAATATGGCGAAGGTGGAAGAACACATAGTCGATGGAAAATCCCAGAATGTTGTTGTCCACAGAAAGGGAGCAACAAGATCATTTCCAGCCGGAAGGAAGGAGTTGCCCGCCATATTTATGGAGACGGGACATCCCGTGCTTATCCCGGGAACTATGGGAACAGCATCTTATGTTCTTGTGGGAGAACCAAAAGCGCTCAACGAGACATTCGGATCGAGCTGTCATGGATCCGGGAGGGTAATGAGCAGAAGTCGTGCCGTGAAACAGTACACGAGTCAAGGGATAAGCTCAAACCTTGAAAGACAGGGCATTTACGTGAGGGCGGCAACTAAGTATGTGCTTCAAGAAGAAGCACCTCAGGCTTACAAGGACGTTGACCAGGTAGTTGGATCCGTAGAATGTGCTGGCATTTCCAGAATAGTTGCAAGGCTCAGACCAATCGGAGTAATGAAAGGGTAAGCAAGATTGCGTACCCTGCCATCAGGAATGTCACAAATGGAATCTTGTAGACTAATTTGTCTCCATCAATCCAGAACTTGTCGTCCTTGGGTAAAGCTGGATGCGGAGAGATAGAAAATTTTCTTACAGAATATGCCCTTTCTCTCTTAGTACCATTGAGTGCGGCTGCAACTATTCCTAAGATGCTCGCAATCATGGCTACGGCAAGCACCGGAGGAAAGAGTGAGTAGAGTGTCTGAATATTATGATAAAGTGGAAAGGTCACTGCTATCGCGTGAAGCACCTTCACATCTCCTTTGCCAAAATTCCTGACCAGAACCTCAAACAGCTTGATCAGTAGAAGTGAATATGCCAACGTTAATGTTATCAAAGAAAAATGGAAAAAAATCGGAACAATCAAAAACGGATAGAGCAAGATTGAGTACTTCTTGAGAAAGTATTCCCCGAGTATGGGCAAGAAGAAAACCAAAATCCACGCATCTGTGAAGGCATAATACAAAATCAATACGATGTTGATGGCGAGGAAGGGGAGGGTGTTTATCTTCCTCCTCTTGAAATCTTCATATCCCGCATTAACGAGCAAAATCAGAAGGACCAGCTGCAGGTACGGATAATCCGAAAGGTAAATCAGAGGATCACCTTTTGCCATTAACGAAGAATTCTATTTTTCCTGCCTCATTCCTCTTATAGACCCCAAACTCAGACAAACTCAGAACTTCTTCCATGCTGAATACTGTTCCATCCTTGCAGACTCGGACTCCATTTATGCTGCAGCTGTCGCAGATTCCAACACCACATTTCATGAGTCGCTCCAGGGATATGTAGACTTTAGCCTTTATCTTCCTGTCGATCCTGTCCAGCATAGTCTTTACCATAGGTTCTGGACCGCAGACAAAAATGTAATCGTATTCGTTCACGTGGGGAAGGAACAGGTCAATGACCGTTCCCTTGAACCCTGCCGAGCCGTCATCAGTAGCAATCCTGAAGTCGTTCCTCAATAGAAAGAGATCATCCTTCGTTCTAGCGCCAACGTAGACATCTCCTCCATACTTCAGCATCATTGCGTTGACAGATGCGAGCCCAGTTCCACCAGCAACGTACGCGACTCTTCCAGTTGGAACGGGATACGAATTGCCGTACGGTCCACGGTAGAAGAACCTGTCGCCCACTTTGAGCTTGGCGATTGTTTTGGTCGTTTCTCCAAAGGTTCTGAACGTGATCGTTGGGGGGTTGGATGTATCTGAAAGTGACATTGGTATTTCCTTACCGCCAGGTGACCAGATCATGATAAACTGACCAGGCCTAGCAGCAATGGTGGAATCGAACTTGAGAGTGAAAACGTCTTTATTCTCTTTGGTCAATTCAATGATTCTTGAATGTTGCATCACCTACCATCACCCCCACTAAATCATCCAGTTTTGAAAATCCTTCTTTATCAAGGTAGTCGCGGATTCCCGAATTAATCTTGTTGAATATCGGGTAATCCTCATAGAGTATAGCCGTACCTACCTGTATTGCTTTTGCCCCAAGCAAGAAGAATTCAATCGCATCTTGCCAGGTAGTGATTCCTCCCACGCCGATGATCTCTTTCCCAGTTTCCTTATACACGTCATATACTGCTCTTAGGGCCACCGGTTTTACCCCAGGTCCAGAGTAACCTCCAACAATGTTAGAAAGCACAAACTTCCTCGAGTATATTTCGACGCCCGTAGCTCTTAGGGTGTTGATGAGAACGTATGCATCTGCCTTTTCTGACGCCTTTGCAAGAGAGATTAGATCGGTGACATTTGGAGTCAGTTTTGCCCAAATTTGAAGATTGGTCTTGCTCCTGATCTCTGATATTATCTCTTCCACCATACCCAGATCCTGGCCAACTTCAGATCCTACCCCCTTCACGTGAGGGCAGGATAGGTTTAATTCAACCTTGTCAAACCCTATTCCCTCTACTTTTTTGGCGAGTGAAACAAATTCCTCGACCTTACCACCAAATATTGAAACAATCGTTTTCTTCTTTTCTGGAAAATTGCGATACTCTTCCACGAAATTATCTATCCCTGGGTTGGACAGACCGACCGCATTCAGTAACCCAGTGCCTATTTCCGAAATGACTGGGGTCTGGTACCCCTTTCTTTCCTCAGTACCTATTGATTTGGTGACTGCAGCTCCTGCACCTGACTTGAGAGAGCGAAGTATCGAACCGGAAGTTTCATCTAGAATTCCGCTGGCCAGGATAACGGGATTCTCAAGTGAAAAGCTACCTATCTTCGTCGATATCGAAGCCATCGAAGCAGATGACGGCGACAGATAAAAATTTAGGCATTGTCAGCCAGAATCTTCTTTCGCTGGGAGTGGTACATTTCAAGAATCTCTTGTTCGTTTGTCGCTTCGTCTATCCTCTTGTCAGTCCGCCACTTTCCGGTAAACCGGGGAAACCTGATTGCGAGTCCTGCTCCCTTTCTCACAATATCTTGACAACAAGTGTGCGTTGGTGACAGCGTAATTTCTGCCCCCTTCACCTCCAGCATCAGCGATGGAGAGAACCAAAAATCCGCATCGATATTGCTCTCTACCCTCTGATCCCTCTTCTTGATCAGATACGGTTGCAACATCCTGGGCAAGTTATCGAGCTGCTCGTCGGAGAAACCCGAACCTAGCTTGCATATCGTCTTGAACTTGTCATCCTCTTTCGAGTACACGGCCATGAGGAGAGCTCCATAACCGCCACTCCTTCTCCCCTGTCCACCGAAAGCACCAACGACCACCAGATCTGCCGTATCTTCCATCTCGAGCTGATATTCCCGCTTGTACTTTATCCAGAGGAATTCCCTCGCACCAGGTTTGTAAATTGATTTGTCCTCGATGTTCTTTGCCATAATCCCCTCACAGCCAGTTTCAAGGGCCTCGTTGAAAAACTTGTCCGCTGACTCGACATCCGTCACTACCCTGCTCTTTGCAATTCTTAACTTTTCGTTTTCATGGATGGCATTAGTAAGCTTGACTCTTCTTTCTGCGTATGGAATATTCATCATGCTCTTTCCATTAAGCATCATCGCATCAAAAAGGAAAAGAACGACCGGGATCCTTTCTATGGTTTCATTAAGGTCGTTTTTTCTTCCTCTCCTTCTCGAGATCTCCTGGAACGGGAGCATCTCGTTTGTCTGGAGATTGAAGGGAACAGCCTCTCCGTCCAGAATGGCATTCTCAGCCTTCACGTTCTCCCTCACTTCCTTTACAATGTCAGGGAATTGTGACGTTATCTGTTCCATTCTCCTGGAAAATAGCTCGACTCTTTCGCCCGTCTTGTGGACTTGAACCCGGAGTCCATCGTATTTGTATTCAATGGCAAACCTTCCTTCCATTCTATCAAGTATCTCCCTGAGCGAGGGTAGTCTTTCTGCCAGCATCGACCTTATGGGAATTCCAGGGGTGATCCTGATGGTGGAGAGTGAGTCTATACCCCCTTCCATTGCCCTGTATGCAAGTTCAGGAAGGTTTGGCATTATATTGTAAGCGTGTTCGACCATGTCACTCTTTTCCTTGGAACCATACGCCAGTGCGATTGCGTCGACTATAGTCATGTCCGCAACGCCTATCCTCATCTTACCTGTGACTATTCTCAGAATGTATCTTACCTCCAGTGGCTCTGCGTTGTGCAGAAGGTCTAGTAAGATCTGGAGTTTTCTATTCTGAGATCCATCTCCACTCTCTTTCGAAACTCTGAGAAGGGATCCGTACACCTTTCTAACCATGAGACTCTCCGTGAATAGAGAACGCTTGACTCTTTTTTTAAGTACCTCTTCTCCTATCTTTCCGAGGTCTCCTTTCTTGATCAGTTCGGTATCTATGACAGCCTCACGCAATCCGCTTAACGAAGCTAAAGCCCTTATCGCGATCTTCTCCGCAATACCCAACTCTATGCCTTCGTAATCCGGAGCTACTTTCCCTTGCAGAAGAAAAACGGTCTCTTTTATATCCTCTTCTTCTGTCTTCTTGAGCAACCCTGAAATCAAATCCACAATTTCAAGACGTTTCGTGGTGCTTTCTATTTTATCAAGTGTTTCTGCAAGTTCGAGGAATCTCACTAGCTTGCATACTTTTTCCACTTATAAACATCACTAATTGCATTGCGATACACAACCAAACTATCCCGATAATAAATATTGGGAACGACTCAACAGTAAAGGTCGTTGATGAATACCTTTTTTATAAAGAACCTAATAATTTTTGTTGGAATTAAATTGTTCTGTGAATTCGACAGAATCAGGTTGGCGCCCGTAAGTTGCAAATGGTATAAGAAACAAAACTTTTTCATTAAAAATGAGCACTTCAGAAGGAGGTCGATTTGGGAAGCTCTAAATGCTTTTATTTGAATAGTAAATCACGAATCGATTCAATTGCGATTTATTATTTCAATTTTCGAGAACTATCGTTCACTTCCCGAAATGAACGATATTGCCGGTTCGGTAAGAGGGAACTAAAATGGTAGACGTTTTCATAATTGGTGGAATGAGGACTCCCTTAGGGAAATATGGGAGAGCACTAGCAGGATATAGCGCAATAGAACTGGGCACTTCAGCGATTAAAGCTGCCCTTCTAGATGCAGGCGTACAACCTTCCAAGGTACAAGAAGTTGTAATGGGGAATGTGATTGAGGCGGGCCTCGGTCAGGATCCGGCAAGACAGGCAGCGATTGCTGCGGGAATACCCGTTGAAGTCTCCGGGTCGACTGTAAACATGGTCTGCGCATCAGGAATGCTTTCGATTGCCAATGCGTACTATCAAATCAATGCTGGACAGCGGGACGTAATGGTTGTCGGCGGAATGGAAAGTATGAGCAATGCACCCTTCCTGCTGGACTCAAGTTTCAGAAGAGAAAACAAGGGGATAAGTGCTTCCAGGCCAGTCATGGATTCTATGATAAAAGATGGTCTCTGGGACTTCAAATACAACAAGCACATGGGAGCGATAGCCGACGACTGGGCGAAGATCCATCAGGTTACCAGGGAGATGGCGGATGACTTCGCCGTCGAAAGTTACAAGAGGGCTTCCGAAGCAACTCGAAACGGCCATTTCAAGAAAGAAATTGCCCCGATCAAGGGATTCGATATTGACGAGGGAATAAGAGAAACAAATAAGGAAATGCTGGCAGGATTGAAACCGTCTTTCAGTCCCGATGGAGTACTTACTCCAGGAAACTCATCACAACTGACCGACGGTGCTGCAGCTCTTGTCCTAGCAAATTCAGATTTTATCAACCAAAATTCGCTCGAAAAGAAGGCAAAAATAATCGGGTTCGACACCACTTCAATGGACCCATTCGATTTCCCATATGTCCCCGTGCCGTCTGTTAAAAACCTGTTGAAGAGAATCGGAATGAGAATTGACGACTTCGACCTATTCGAGCACAACGAGGCGTTTTCAGTCGCTTCTATAGCTGTTAGGGACGGACTCGGAATTGACTGGAAGAAGTTCAACATCAGAGGGGGTGCGATTGCGTTAGGTCATCCTTTGGGCGCATCTGGTGCAAGAATCGCTATAACTCTTCTGAGGGAACTGGAAGATCTAAAGCTGGGGAGGGGAATTGCCACCATCTGCCACGGTGGGGGCGGCGCTTATTCCATGGCACTCGAGGCGGTCTAAATGAAGGTAGGAGTAGCTGGATTGGGAATTATGGGCTCGGGCATAGCACAACTTGCTGCAACTTCTGGTCATGATGTTGTAGTTACTGACGTGAGCAAGACATTCTTCGACAGGGCTGTTGTCTCGATCGGAAAGAGCCTTGACAAGTTGATAGAAAAGAAAATTGTCAACCAAGACAGAGGGAAAATTCTGTCGAGGATAGTTTACACGGACGACCTGAAATCTTTCTCCGGCTGTGATATTGTCATAGAGGCTGTTATCGAGAATTACAAGGAGAAAGTGGAATTTTTCAAGAAGATTGAGGTGATAGTCTCTCCAAATGCAATCATCGCCTCGAACACATCCTCGATAAGCATCACTGCCCTTGGAGCAGGCCTGAAGGACCCTTCCAGATTCCTCGGTATTCACTTCTTTAACCCTGTCCCACTGATGAATCTGATAGAACTGATAAAAGGTGTAAGGACATCAAAAGAGTCAGTTGAGAAGGCAATAGAATTCTCCAAGAGCGTTGGAAAAGAGTTCGTTGTAGTCAACGATTCTCCAGGATTCGTTACGACAAGGGTGATAGGGTTGCTGGTTAACGAGGGAGCATTCGAGTTCTCAGAGGGTCTTGCCTCTAAGGAGGATATTGACAAGGCTTTGAAATTAGGGGGTAACTTCCCAATGGGTCCCCTAACACTCGGAGACTTGATAGGACTGGATACAGTCGTTAACATAATGGACGTTATGTTCGATGCCTTTAAGGATCCAAAGTTCAGGGTAGCGCCAATACTTAGAAAGATGGTGGAGGCAGGTAAACTCGGAAGGAAAACAGGAGAGGGTTTTTACAAGTACTAGAACTCTGCTGATTGGCACACTAAATTGATTGTCTTAGCCATACTAATAAAAAAAAATTAAAGAATACCACTAACTCTCCAGTCAGGCCAACTGGTCCCAAAGTAGAGTCAATAGATTATGGACCTACTCATAAGGTTCTGCCCAGACATCCGAAGATCTCCATTCTAACTCTTTCGATATCCTCATTCTGATCTTCATCCCAACTTTGACTTTCTTCATGTCCTTTGTCTTCAACCTTGTAAGAAAGAGTGTATCTACGCCTTCCAAGTCCACGTAAACGAGTTGGAATGGCAGATCTTTAAGGAATTTCTCACCCGAGAAGTAAAGGGTCGTAAAGGTATGGATCGTGCCCTTTCCAGAAATTTCAACCCACTTGGTTTCCCTCAAGCAATTTGGACAGTCTGCTCTGGGAGGCAGGAAGGTGACCTTGCAGTGTTCGCACCTTGTTGTCATCAACTTACCTGAAGAAAGGGATGTGAAGAATTTGCTAGTCTTACCGTACGAATGTTTGTATGTAATTTCGTAGGGTGTCTTTATTATCAACGGGTCGATAGAATAAACTTCTGTCATTTTTTCACCTCTCCATTATAGTTGCGGTAACATATGTACCAGTTCCAGCGTGGGAATGTATCAAACCCCTCTCCGCATTCTTGACCTGAGTCTTGTCAGATCCATGGAATTTACCGGAGACCCCCTGTAGTTGCCACAACATTTCGACTGCCTGCATCACGCCAGTTCCACCCACGGCGTGCATCGTTCCTATGAGCCCACCAGATGGGTTAACAGGCAAATCTCCGTCAATAGCCGTTACTCCCTCCTCCACCAGTTTACCACCTTGCCCATATCTTGTAAGGCCCAGGTCCTCATAAGTCTGAATCTCACTGCTGGTATAAGCATCGTGAAGTTCTATGACATCCAACTGCTTTAGGGGATTCGTTATGTTTGCCATCTTGTATGCTTGTCTTGCAGATTCCCTGCCAGCCCTGAAGGAATGAACACCCGGATATTCCAATTTCTTGTACCATTCTTTTTTCTCGTGAGGCAACATCGGGACTCCTGCAACAGTCCTTGGCCTATCTCCGGCCCTCATGGCATCTGTTCCAGCGCCGGTGCCTGTGATCCAGACTGGTGTGTCAGTTATCTTCTTTGCCTTCTCTTCCGACGCGAGTATGAGGACCGCTGCCCCATCACTCATAAGACAAATGTCGAGCCTCTTCAATGGATACGACACATAGGGGGATTTTAACACATCGTCCACCGTTATCTTCCCACCATCCTTCATTGCGAAAGGATTCATCTTGGGGTTTGTCTGAGCAAACTTGTTGTGCTGGGCGTTATTTCTATTTTTCACAGCGACCATGGCCATTTGCTCTTCTGTTGTACCGAACTCTTCCATGTGCCTCCTGGCCATCAGTGCATAGTAACCACTGTAGAATCCTCCAATTGGGAAGTCCCAGTCCGTATCAGAGGCGAGTGCTATGAACTCGTTCCCTTTCGCAGTGTTTACCTCGGACATCTTTTCGAATCCAATTACCATTGCAACGTCCAATAGGCCAGAAGCAACGTGGGCATATGCATCCCTTACAGCCAAGCCACCTGTAGCTCCTCCCCCCTCAATTCTGACTGAAGGTTTGGGGTTGAACCCCAGATAATCCTGGATTATAGATCCGAAGAGCAACTGATCCTCAAAATGATCTGAGAAATAAGACACTATGGTCCCATCGATATCATCTTTTGCAAGATCAATGTCGTTTTCAAACAAGGCCATTCTTGCAGCCTCAGCCGCAAGTTCTTCCTGGGTCTTGTCCTTCCTCGCCTTTGAAAAATAAGTCAATCCACCGGCCACTGCTGCTACTTTCCTTGGCAATTAATCACCTATTTCGCAAAACAATGATGGCTTATAACATTTCTTTAATTTTTGATGATAAATTTATCCACCTAAATATAGGAGAGATGCCTCTTCCATCAATAATAATAGTATTCTCCGACCCTTTTCTGCTCGGTATCGAGCCTCGAGTCCGTTTTGTTTATCCTGGGTCTCTGTGTATTTTCGTCCCGCCTGAAAGTGATTCCGATGTTCTTCAAGAAAAGATTCATTCCGTCCTTAAGATTCAGCGGACCATACGACTTTCCATTT
>JAKBNO010000067.1 GCA_021831005.1 Thermoplasmata archaeon | reverse complement strand
AACGGACATCCTCATCTTCTCTAGATCTTCCTTAGAATTCACGGTTTCCATCGATTTACGTACATATTCTTCCAGAGGTGTAGGCATTTCTTCTGGAATAACGATATTTGATATTTTAATGAACCGTCATTCCGTTTCTGATTCTTACAGCTTTTTAGGTATGTATGACCTTTTTATTCAAATCTGGTATGCAGAGCAGACCCAACGTTCGCAGGACCTGGTCCATAAGGGGTAAGAGGCCCCAGATGAGCATGAAGGAAGCCAGGGATAAGATATCCATCGTTTCTGCTGTGAGTGAAGACGGAGAACTGTTCTTTGCCATAAAGTATGAAAGCATGAGGGACCTAGATATCATTACATTCCTCGAACAGCTTCTCTTCGAAATCAGGGGATTCGTCTGCGTCTTCTGGGACAACATCGTGATTCACAGGAGTGAAAACGTCAAGAAATTCCTCTTCGACCACAATGACCGCATGATCACGAGGCGCATTCCAGCATATTCCCCCGAATTCAATCCTGACGAATGGATATGGAACGCACCGAAGTACCAGGAGCTTCCAAATTTCTGTCCCGCCAGCAAGGAGGAGTTGTGGCATACGGCAGAGGAAACACTGCCCGAGATGAAGGGGGATCCAGAAAGAATAAAGAAGATCATAATGGGAACAAAACTACCTTTACTATCGCTGGTTAATATTTAGGTAGATAAGGAAGTACAAAGATTCAAACTATCAAACAGAGAATTCCTCATTGTTTCTGGCAACGAATCAGCCGTTTACTTTACAAGCCCGGATCCTTTATTACTCTAGACAACTCCCCTGTTCTTGTGAGACATCCCGTCTATCTTGAAACAAGAAAGTGGTATCCGGAAATATGCGGAATAACTTCAGATTGTGATATCGGATTTAACCGCTAGTCCAGCCATAGTTTAAGTGAAAAGGGTGTTTAACTAGATTAAGAATCGGACATTTCCAATCACCTCCAGAACTTTGCTCTCGAATTAAAGAATAGGAGCATCAAGGCGACTACCAGATTAAGAGTAAGTAACACCACCCATGAGAAAAGAATGAAAGGGTTTTCTGGTGGAGGACCGCCCTGGACTGGAGGGGGGAGGACGGTATAACGCACGGTGAGAATGGAATACCCAACTGCAAAAGTTATCCATAGTAAGCTACCTCCAGGGATTAATTTTTTATTGTTTATATTATGTGCGATACTTTTCACGGCAGCAATGATATAGCTGAGGATCATGGCTGATACGACCGTTATAAGGTAAAGACCCCAGAAGTAAGTCTCAGTGCTTCTAAAAGCGGGACCAGCAGCAAACTCATATCTAGCAACAAGAAAAATAGAAGAATATCCCCATAAAAATAAAGGGATCGCAATGAACACAACTGTCAGGCTGATCTTAACTCTCAACGCTAACACCTATGGATTACAGTAGCTCCAATTGTAGTACGAGTTTTCCCATGTGACTCCTGTTGACTTGCCATGACTGCACCAAAATTGACAATCATAAGAAAGTCATAGACACCATTATCGATTTTTTTTTAATCGTGTCATCGCCTAGCTTGTTTATGGTCTTTGGACTATATAAATATAATGACAGAGCTCTAAAAAACTGGAAGTGAGCTATGTAGTGAAGACTGAATTGTCCTTCGTGAAATAACCCCGGGTAGTCATAATTTGCCTAACCTCATTAGAAGGTACAACAACAGATAAGGCCGGATTTAGAGTTTCAGAAATGCTTTATCGTATAGGGACTATAAGTTTAATCGCATATGGAATGAAATAATCTAAACTGGTAGAAAAACGATTCAGTCAAATTCTCTGAAACATAAAAGAAATAAGCTAGATGCTCAAGTATCTCAATCTTTATCAACAATATTGAGAAGCTAAAATGACAAAGGAGAAATGACAAAGGAGAATAAAACATAGGTTCAGATCATTTTGAAATAGGATCGACTATTTTTCTTACTAGGACATTGCTTCTCCCAAAATCGGAAACAATTTCGAACCCTTTTCGTGTGTCCTTATGATAATACACACACCAGCACGAATTTTGAACTCCATTGTATTTCTTGAATAGTTCTTCAAATACTGGCCGCGATCTAGGGTCGAGATCACCAACGATGTAATCCCTACTATTTTCCATTTATATCCCCTCTTTTTGTTTCCAGGGACTTCCACAAGATTTGAGATTTTAACCTTTTGTCTTGTCATTTGGACTAATTGGAAATCGCTCAAAAATAATTTGGGAACATTTATATAAAGTCGACCGATTAAGAGGACAGTGCCTTACCAAGAAAAAGACTACACAGAGGAAATCTCGAGAGTTATTCTCCCAAACCCTAACAAGGGGGAGATGTTCGGTATAGTTGAGAAACTCCTTGGAAGCTCGAGACTTACGGTGATGTGTGCAGATGGAAAAACCAGAACCGGAAGGATACCCGGAAAGATTAGGAAGAGAATGTGGATGAGGGAAGGAGATCTAGTCATTGTCAAACCGTGGAGTTTTCAACAGGAAAGAGCTGACGTGAATTTCAGGTATACCAAGACACAGGCAACTTATCTCTCAAGAAACCAGATTCTGCCGGAGATCCTGGATGTTTTCAAGTGATTCTGAAGGTAGAGAGAAAGTCGAAGCCCGCCACAAGGAGACTCAGAAGGTCTTTGGTTATGTGTTCGACAAGTTTACTATAATGAACATTTACAAATTGTTCACTGACGGAACGATTGGAAGGTTTGAATTTCCTATTGCGTCCGGAAAAGAGAGCCTAGTATTCGCTGCGTCGAAAGGAAACAAGTATTTCGCCGTGAAGATCTATAAGACTGTCGCGTCCACATTCAAGAATATTGAGAGATATGCCGGTCAGAGGTGGGGGATCGACACCACTGGCAACAAGCGAAAATTCATTGTCCAATGGGCTCACAGGGAATACAGGAACCTGGACATTGCCAATGCTGCTGGAGTCTTGGCACCGAAGCCGATAAAGGTTGTTGGAAACGTTCTCGTAATGCAGTATGTAGGCACGAAACGGATACCTGCACCGCTCATGAAGGACTGCGAAATCACGGACGAAATCGTTAAACAGTCACTTCACTCAATCAGAACCCTGTACACCAAGGCAGAGTTAGTCCACGGCGATTTGAGCGAGTACAATTTCCTGATACACAGGAAGAAACCTTACGTGATTGACATTGCCCAGGCGCTTGATACCAACGATGTTATGTCGAAGGTACTGCTCAAGAGGGACATTGGCATAATGACAAAATTTTTTAATAAATTTGGGTATAAGCTTGACGAAGCAAGAGTACTGAAATACAGCGTTGGTGAGTCAAATGTATACCGTTAAGATTCCTCAGGAAAGGATCGGAGTTTTGGTGGGAAAGAATGGCGAGACAAAGGCTGAGATAGAAAAAATGTCGCAGGTGGGCATCACAATCGATTCTGCAAGCGGAGACGTGGTAATAGACGATAGCAAGTCAAACGATCCGGAGATGTCCCTCAAGACAAGGGATGTGATAAGGGCAATTGGACGCGGATTCTCGCCTCAGAGAGCCTTCCGGCTCTTTGATACTGGGACGTATCTTGAAGTAATCGACCTCAAGGATTTCACGGGAAAGAATTCAAAGAGAGCCAAGACAGTAAAGGCAAGACTGATTGGGACCGGGGGAAAGACAAGGAAGCTAATCGAAGAGCTCTCTGAGTCCTATGTCTCAATCTATGGAAACACTGCCTCGCTCATCGGGGATTATGTGCAGAACCAAATTTCAAGGGAGAGTGTCCTGATGATACTTAGAGGTAACCAGCACAGCACCGTTTACAAATACCTGGAACGCAAAAGAAAAGACATAAGGCTTGCTAAACTGGACTCAGTCTAGAGTGCACCTGCTATCATATCTGCTATGCGGAGAGGTTCAGGAATGTTACCCTTTACCGTGATTTGTTTTATGAATTTATCGGCAACTTTGGAATCCATTCCTGTTGCCTGCACGAATATCGGGCCGAACCTGTAGAAGTCTTCCGTAAGCTTAGAATACCTCGATTCCCAGTCTTCAAAATACTTCTTGAGAGCATCTTTGATTGCTTTCATGTTAGGTTCGTGGTCAACCACATTGATTATGGGAATACCGGTTTCCCTGAACAGCTCTTTGACATCCAAGACATTGAAACCTCCCAGCGTGATCCCCTGAGTCATTATCACTCTGACACCAGATCCCTTTTCCCTGATTGCATCCAATATTTTCTCGGTCGCATCGGTGCCATCTACCTCAATTCTCTTCGTTATAAGGGATTCAATGTAGAGGTCCTTCCTCATGATTACACCTACTATGCTGGTGTGCTTGTCTCTCCTTGAAAATGGGGAATCATCGAACGCCATTATTCTGGTGTCTTTATTGAAGAGCGAGTTCTGGTCCACCATTAACGAATTTGTATTGTTATAAGAGTTTTTATATTCTACGAACAGAAGTCAGACTCTGCTTGAGTAAACGTTTTTATCGACGCGTTGTTAGCACCTTAATGAATGAAGACATCGAAAAATTTTTTCTAGAGAGGGGGTGTCTTATAGAGGAGAAGGCTATAGAGGAAATTGAGAAAAGAGGGGGGTTGGAATACGTACTCAAGAACGAAAAAAAAATGGATTTCTCATCTCCGATATTTGCTGTATCGAGCCTTCCGCGAATCAACGAATTTTCCCTGGTAAAGGAGTTTCATCTTGACGGATATCCTGGCATAAGCCAGAGCTTCGTGGACCTCTTCAAGAGCAGGTACTCGTTTCTGCATGCAAAACTGAACCAGAGAAGCAAGACCCACGTCTTTTCTCCCGTCTCCAAACTAAGAAGGGACGGAGGGACGGTCTTTGTGTCCGGTATGGTGGCTGATTTCAACGAATCAAAGAAAGGGTACGGCATTGTGGAGATCGAAGATGATTCCAGCTCAATCAAAGTCATACTCCCGAGAACGTACAAGGACATCATAATCAAGGATGAAGTCATAGGTGTATCAGGCCAATTCAGCAGGGATGGTACAGCTATTTTCGCTGAAAGCGTTTATCGCCCTGAAGTCTCGAAAGAGCCAAGGATTGGAGGGAGCGATCTGAAAGTCATGGTGGTCTCTGACATTCACGTTGGCTCGAAGAACTTCCTGGAAGATAACTTCGTGGAAATGATGGATTATGTCAACACGCAGGGAATCTCTTTTGTGGTAATGAACGGAGACCTCGTGGATGGCATAGGCGTCTACCCAGATCAAGAGAAGGACCTGGCAATTAACGACATCAATCTTCAGTACAAGAAATTGGCAGAACTAATGTCGAAATTCAACAGCAACGTGAGAGTCATAATCATTCCTGGAAACCACGACATTGTATACCCGATGGAACCGCAGAACCCTCTCCCAAAGGAGATAAACGCACTTTTCCCATCCAATGTCACGTCTCTTTCAAATCCAGTCTGGGTTGAGATTGGTGGGAGGATTTTTCTACTCTACCATGGGACGTCCATATTCGACTTCCTGGAGGCAATTCCGGGAACCACCATGAACGATACCGACAAGATTATGATTGAAATGCTGAAGCGTGGTCACCTGGCACCAGAATATGGAAAGAATCTTTCATTCATTCCGCTGAAATCTGATTACTATCTCATAGACCCGGTTCCCGATGTTTTCATAACGGGACACGTTCACAGTCACTCAATCACAAACTACAAGGGGATTCTAGCAATAAATGCATCCACATTCCAGGAACAGACGGACTACCAGAAGATGATGAACTTCAATCCTAAGCCTGCGATTGGCACCGTTGTAAGCACTTACGATTTATCATCTGAAGCGGTGAAGTTCTGAAGCTCAGTCGAATATTTGCTGACTAAATGCTGTCAGAGATTCCGTTCTCTGACACCATCACTACCGCTTCTCCTTCGGGTAGATGCGGTGAGTCAATCAATCTCGCGATTCTCTTTCCACCCTTTGACTTCCTAAGGTATATTCTGTAGGTACTGGCGTGGCCAACTATGTTGCCTCCGACTGATTGAGTTGGGTCTCCGAAGAACACATCTGGTCTTGCCGCTACCTGATTTGTCACTGCCACTGCCGAATTGTAGATGTCACCGAATCTCAGTAGATCGTGAAGATGCTTGTTGAGAAGCTGTTGTCTCTCTGCGAGTGTACCTCTCCCAGTATATTCTGCCCTGAAGTGCGCAGTCAGGGAATCAACGATGAGCAATCTGACGGGAAACTTTCCTGTAAGTTCGTACGCCTTCTCAACCAGCAATATCTGATGACTCGAATTGTATGCCCTTGCGACGTGAATTTTCTTCAAAACTTCCACGGGATCGAGTTCTATGTGTTTAGCCATTTGCACTATCCTTTCCGGCCTGAACGTATTTTCTGTATCAATAAAGAGGACCTCTCCCGCAAGTCCGTTCTTCTCCAGTGGAAGGGTAGTATTCACCGCAAGCTGATGCATGATCTGTGTCTTCCCAGATGCGTATTCTCCAAAGAACTCAGTAATGGCAGCAGTTTCCAGACCTCCTCCAAGAAGATCGTCCAGAGATTTTGAGCCTGTTGTTAGTTTCTTTATCTCCTTCCTCCTTTCAAGAAGGACGTCTCCAGATTCGAAGTTTCCTATGTCCGCTGCTTTTCTTGCTGACATTATGATTTTGGCTGCGATATTCTCACCGATATCGGTTGCATCCGCCACATCCCTCGGCGAAGCCACTGCCAGACTCATAATATCCGAATAACCGGATTCTCTTAGCTTCTCAGCTATCGATTCTCCGACACCAGTCAAATCTTCAATTTCCTTGACCTTCTTCGCTTTATCTGCCATAAACAAGCTCTCCAATTCTTAATGTCTTATCAGTTTTATCTATTGAATCTTGCCTATCTTTCAGCTGGAACATTGACCTAATTGCGTCTATGTTCTCTGGTACCACATCGCTTTCCTGATGCACCGCCTGATAGTAGAAAAGTTCATTCCCTTTAACACTCACGGAATCTTTCCACAACATTATCTCGAACAGATCTGACCTTTCCCTGCCCGATTCCCTTCCGATGTCCATAAGCTGGGAAGTGCTCTTAACACCGTCCTTTCCCGATACAAACGCAATTCTCCTGTACTCCTTCCATTTGCCGATTATGTCCTCTACCTTCGGTTCGCTCGGGAATGTTACATTCACGAAATGAAGATGCATAAGCGTCGTGGGTACTTTGACGGCCATTGTCTGAATGTCCAACCCTTTGATGACGGATGCAACATCGGGACCGTGATGGGAAGGTATCTTCAGTTCTGGTACGATTGAGTTTATTGGGCCTTTGCTGTAGTCATCAGGATCTGTGGCCCTCCTTACCAGATTTGCTCTAACCTTAATCTTTCCAAATTCGGTCAGGGGGTTAAGCGTCCTGATCAAGCCAGTGGTATTGCAGGAAACTACCCGCACGAAATCCTTTCCCCAAGCCTCCTTGTAGTTCGCATAGGCATTGAATGAAAGGTTCGTTAATTCGTGATCTTCCCCCCCCTGGAATATCGCTTTTTTCTTCTTCTTTTCATAGATCTTCTTGTACTCTTCTCCAAGCCCCTCTGGAGTTGAATCTACTATCAATTCTGAATCGTCCAGCAGATTCTCCAAGGTCCCCTCAACCTTGATTCCTGTATTCTCAAAAGATTTCAATGCACTGTTGTCGGGAACGAAGAGTTTGAACCTCTTGTTCGCAACGTATGACATGTAGTTAGGGTGTGCCTTTACAACTCCGACGACCTCCATGTCGTCCTGCTTGGTGATTGCGTCTGCCACTCGCTTTCCAATAGTTCCATAGGCATTAATTCCAACCTTTAACATAGTGCACCATTTTGTTAATCGTGCTTTCGTTAAAATGCTTTTCTCAGTTTAGAAACCTTGACCTTTTGGTAAGTCGTTTTAGGTGAGCACAAACGTGTTCGCTCTTTACGATTTCATTCTCATCGCTGTATCTCAATTCTGTTTAGAAAAACTAGGCAGGGTTGTACGCTATCACTGTTGCGGATGTAATATCCACTTCGGTGATTCTTGGCGTTAGCATACTGATGAATATCAAATACGAATCTTTGCTCTGAGCGGTGCCATGAGTAGGTAGCGGAACAGACATGTTCGTTCCCCTGGTCTCACCGCTGTCCCATACTATTTTGGAAAAGACAGGGAGAGAGATTGTAGACGAATTTGGGTCCCTATGTCCAGAAGTGTAAGACAAACCCCACCGCAGTCACGATTATAACCGCCATTACCAATACTGCGATGCGCCGGCTACTTCTCTTACGGTAGTGCCGTGGTTTGTTCGGGGGAATGTTCGAAAGTTCGATCGTGGCTGAGAATTCATGAAAAAGATTTAAGGTCTTTCGTTTAAGAACTATTGCAGCGATCCAATCCATCTCATTGCGTATGCCAAAGTCTCTAGTCACTTTGAGAAGAGAATCGTTGTTCAATACGGGATAGATTAGGGCAGAATTTTTATTTAGAGCTTTGACGCTAAATTCATTGGATTATTTACTAAACCAAAAAAAGAACGGTGATGGGAAGAGATTTCCTTCCAAGCTTAGGAGGTGATCCATCCGCAGGTTCCCCTACGGATACCTTGTTATGACTTAACCCTCCTCATCGATCTTGGATTCGAAGACATCAAGAAATGTCCCCTCATCCAGAACCAACTCGGATGGTTTGACAGGCGGTGTGTGCAAAGAGCAGGGGCATATTCACCGCGATCTGTTGAATCGCGATTACTACGGAATCCAGCTTCGTGAGGACGAATTACAGTCCTCAGTCTGAACTACGAACGGATTTCGGGATTGGCTTTCCCTTTCGGGATCGCAGCCCATTGTTCCGTCCTTTGTAGCGCGCGTGTAGCCTAGGAAATTCAGGGCATACTGACCTGCCGTTGACCTCTCCTTCCTCCAGTTTAACACTGGCAGTCTCCACATAGTGCGTGCTCTCTCGCGAGAGTACTGGCAAAAGTGGATGGGGGTCTCGCTCGTTATCACACTTAAGTGAACGCTTTACGGTACGAGCTGACGACGGCCATGCACCACTTCTCCATGTTATCGAGTAAATTCTTCAGGTTGACCCTCATACCATGGTCTTCCCTAGTGAGTTTTCCGGCGTTGAATCCAATTAAACCGCACGCTCCTCCCGTTGCGGTGCTCTCCCGCCAATTCCTTTAAGTTTCAGCCTTGCGACCATACTCCCCAAGCGGCACACTTAACACCTTCGCTCCGGCACTGCCCTTTCCCTAAGAAGGGGCAACACCAAGTGTGCAGCGTTTACAGCTAGGACTACCCGGGTATCTAATCCGGTTTGCTCCCCTAGCCTTCGTCCCTCACCGTCGGAGTCGTTCTAGCGAGACGCTTTCGCCACCGGTCGTCCCCCCAGGATTACAGGATTTTACCCCTACCCCAGGAGTACCTCTCGCTTCACCCGATCCCCAGTCTTGCAGTCTCTCCAGTATTCCCACCGTTAAGCGGTAGGATTTACCCAGAGATTTACAAGACCGGCTACGGACGCTTTAGGCTCAATAATAGTGGCCACCACTCGAGCTGCGGGTATTACCGCGGCGGCTGGCACCCGTCTTACCCAGCTTTTATTCCCTGATCTTTTTAGGATCAAGAAAAGCCATCACCAAAAATGGCAATGGCACTCGAGTTCCCCTCGTCGCGCTTGCGCGCATTGCGAAGGTTTCGCGCCTGCTGCGCCCCGTAGGGCCTGGGTTCGTGTCTCAGAACCCATCTCCGGGCTACACCTCTCAGTGCCCGTACCCGTCATAGGCTATGTGGGCCTTTACCCCACCTACAACCTGATAGGCCGCAGACTCGTCCTTAGGCGTCGTGACTTTCAAACCCGTAACATTCCAGTTTTCGGGATCTATGGGGAATTAATCTCAGTTTCCCAAGGCTATGCCCCACCTAAGGTTGGATTATCCGCGTGTTACTGAGCCGTCTGCCAGTACCTTACGGCCTGTGACTCGCATGGCTTAGTCGGAACTCGATAGCAGTGACCGCCGGCAGGATCAACCGGAGTTTCTGATTGATTCTACCTTGAAATATATAGGATTGCGGAATGGACTATCTCTTCCCATCTCAGATTCGAAAATGGTACTCGAATCCTCATTCATTTCGCCGCTCAGGAACCAGACTTTCATGCTGTCCAAAAGGACTATCTAGCCTGTCGCATGTAACGGCAAAAGACAGTAAAGTCAACACGCTATATTAGCTTTCTGGTTACGTTTTTTTGCTCGAAAATTTCACTCTGCTTAATTCAACAAAATTTGGATTAGTACGTTTCGTTGGAACGTGCATCAGCTTCACTTGGTCGAAGGGACTAGCGTCATTCCATGATCTTCAAAATAGTGGAATATGTTCAGAAATAATCAGAAAAAAAAAAGAAAAATCAAATTGGTCCTATGGGCCTTCTCATTCACTGAACGCGAGGGAACGATACAGTTTCAGTGTAGCTGAACCTGTCAGAAAGATAAGACCCAATCCTACTCCATACAAGGCTTGAGCTATTTGGGGGGTTGTTTGGAAGACAGATATCACTGACAAGATTGCAATTGCGCTTATACCGAACAAGCTGCCAAACACTACATGGCCTTTGCTCGACATCTTTTTCTGAACGGGATCGAATTTCAATCCGTATATCAGACCGTATGCCGTAAGTGTCGAGATCGCCAGTACCACGAGAAGGAATATCAACGCCGTTAGATAATAGAAATCTGGATTTTGCAGAGTAGCGTACAGCGCAATTCCGCTCATGATGGCTATGAAAGCTATGAATGGAGTGATTGCATATATTTTCCAGACTCTGTCTCCGAGTTTTGATTTTCCTGAATCCACGTAAACAGCTAATCGGTACACAAGCGGAATGATTATTACCAATGGGACAACGAAGAACAATAAGCCCTCGATGTTGCTCACCGGAATACCTGGTTGGAGTGCCCCCCATGCTGAAAGTCCGATCAGATAGAACACTCCAATTATTCCAGTTGAAACAATCAGATGTCGCGGACGGATCTTCAGTGTTTGGGATCTTTCAAAGTAGGGGATTGCTAGGAGATAAATCAGAGGCATTCCTGTGAATAGGACCACAGCCCAGAACGGTCCAAGCGTTGACGATATCCCGAAGTCAAGTTCCTTGTAAACAAATAAAAGGAACCATGGTGGATACGGTGGTATTGAAGATGCTAGTGGACTGGAGACGGATACTGACGGGAAAGGTGAGAAGAGCGGTGGTACATTCGGCAGAAGTGCGATGACGGAAGGGATTATGAATATGAGTGCAAGCGTGAACAGTGTCACTTGGATCATGTAGATCAAGTTGTGGGGGTACCATGGCTTGTACATTCCATCATCTTTGTCTATTGCAGGGACCTTATAATTGACATCCTTCGGATGGGGCATTATCGTGTTGTATTCAGCGAGGAAAAAGTGCATTGCAAAGATCAGCATTATCCCCGCAGCGAGCACAATGTGCCATCCCTCCAGTCTGGTGAACAGAGACAAATCTGTTCCGGTTCCAAGAACTATCAAGGAAAGATATTTCCCAATGAACGGAAATCCGTTTGCAATTCCTCTTCCTACATCAGTTGCATCGGCAGATAGGACGTCGCCTGTCATGGAGTAACCGAAATAGGCTACAGCTACTGTGAGGACTAGCAGCAATATCCCGCTCAACCACTGCATCTCCCTCGGTTTCTTGTATGCGCCCACAAACATATTCCTGAGCAGGTGGATATACACAAGGGCAATCATTATGTACGCACCGTAGAGGTGGGTACTCAGGATCAAGCCACCGTAAGGAACCTTAAGCAATGCCTCGGTGCTTGCATATGCATTGGAGGGTTGGTAATAGAAGTATATCAGGAGCCCTGTGAGTGCTTCATAAAAGAAGGCTATCATTATCATTGCACCGGTCCAGAACCAGATTCCCCCCTTCTTCCTCATGTAATCTGGAACTCTTCTTGGAATGGGTTGTGGTTCGTTCATCACTTTTTCTAACAGACTTTTGTTGCCCATTTGATCACCTTTCATGTTGTAGTCACAACCGTTCCGCTGGTTGTGATTGAGTTGCCACCTGTAAGATCTGAAGAGTGCCCGTATATGGTAGGTCCAACCATCATAGTCGCCGCGTAAGTGTCCGTTGAAGAATCGTACGATAGGGTGATGCTTGGTAGTGGTGCCTTCGTTGGTCCGGCTGTAACACTGAAACCAGTATATGGATCATAAGAGCTGCCGTGGCAGCTGCAGTGAATTTTTCCCGGAAAAGTCGATGAAGTTGGGGGATAGAACCTGAGTTCAGGAGGCACGCAGCCTAGATGCTGGCATATCCCAGATGCGGATACGACTGATCCGTATGGTCCTACTCCCCCAGGCGACTGGAATGAGCCTCCAGTAGCCGGAATAGGAACGGTGACTGGAGATATCTTCACATCGTTGTTGCTGGAATCACCTAATCTTAGGAGAAAGTTGGGTTCATTCTGCAGAGGATAATTGAAGGTGACTACGGCGGGATCGTTCACCGTCAAATCCGAAGTGTGAACTGAACTCCCGCTTGGCAAGACTAAGGTGAGGACTGGAAATGATGTTTCACCTCCCGTTACCGTTGGTACGACATACTGCACAACACTCCTCAGTGTTCCGATCATTCCCGCCCCTATTACCAGAACTCCCATTATCTTCAGGAAGTTCCTCTTATGTTCATCCGGTTGT
>JAKBNO010000074.1 GCA_021831005.1 Thermoplasmata archaeon | reverse complement strand
CTCTCTACTCGACAGGAGAAGGTGGGAAGATTGAATATGAAATTTACCGTTAGTCTGTGAAAGGAATGTGATGCACCAACCAATTACAAATAATTGTAACGATGTTGAGTTAGGTATCTGCATAATGGAACCGTGGGTCGTAACTGAGCATTTACTTTATTTTATAGTGCTCGAAAATTGGCCCTTTAAACTCATCTATTATAACCATGGAAAGGAATGCAAGTCCTAGTGAAATGGCTACGAATTTCACGCCTATTGGAGTCACGAGTATTCCTAGAAAGGACATCAAAGAAACAAAAGTTATGTCCGCTATGGTGGAAATGATAAGCCATTTGCCAGGCATCGAATTCCAGAATTTCCCTCTCTCCCTAACCATAAATACTGTGAACAATCCTGAAAATACAAGCATGTCAAATATGAAGGTATCGATTTGACTATGGTTGAGTCCCAGTCTCAAGGCTATCACCAGAGCAATGAACGATTCAACAACCATAAAAGCGGCAAGGCTGATGGAAGACCCAAGAAGTGATTTTACATTCCATTTCTCGGGATTTACAGATGGCCTTACGCTGTCAGTAGCAATGGACATTGTGACGAAGTCATTAGCAAAAATCAACAGAATTATGTCGAAAGGAGTTGTGACAAAGAATCTGAATATAAAAAATGAAACGGTCAGAAATACAACTACCTGTATCGTTTTTGTGATCTTGTTTAGCGTGTAGGTGAGCATTCGTTGAAATATCTTTCTGCCGTCTTCGACGGTATAGACAATATCGGTAAGACCGGGATGAGTAAGGACGATACTTGCAGACGCCTTTGCAACGTCAGTTGCAGAGGAGACCGCAATGCCTACCTCAGCTTGCTTTAGAGCTGGGGCGTCGTTGACACCGTCTCCAGTCATTCCTGTGATGTGGTGCTTTTTCTGCAAAGATTTTACAATGATGAACTTGTCTTCAGGAAGTACTTCGGCGAAAGTATCACAGTCTTCAACATTCTTCTCCCCTTTCCTTACTTCTGAAATTCTACAGATATTTTCTCCAATGCCTACCTCCTTTGAGATCTCCTTTGCAATAGGTGCAGAGTCTCCCGTTATCATTCTAGTCTTAAGGCCGAGAGATTTGAGCTTCTTGATTAGATCAGCTGAATCTGGTAAGGGAGGATCGCGAAGAGGAATGATGCCAGAAAACTCTTTTTTTCCGTCTCTGGATGTACCAACTCCGATCGATCTATAACCTCTCACTGCCAAGGAGGTGACCTTATCAGAAATTTCATCGATTTTCCTAGGCTCAAACATTTCAGTAATGACTTGAGGAGCACCCTTCGCTACCAATACTTCCTTCCCATCAATATCAATAAGACACTCTGTCCTCTTTGTCGAGGGATCGAACGGAACAAACTTCTTAATCGTAAATCTTTCGGTGGTTGCATCGATTTTCCTAGGCTCAAACATTTCAGTAATGACTTGTGGAGCACCCTTCGCTACCAATACTTCCTTCCCATCAATATCAATAAGACACTCTGTCCTCTTCGTCGAGGGATCGAACGGAACAAACTTCTTAATCGTAAATCTTTCGGTGGTTGCTTCTATTTTCTTTCCATAATTGATAATTGCTAGGTCTATGGAATCTAGACTAGATTCATTACTTGCGGCCATCGCAAATGATATCAGTTCTCGAGTAGTAATGCCAAATGGAATAGGATCTGAAACAGTCAATCTATTTTGTGTCAGTGTTCCAGTCTTATCGAAGCAAATAGAATCCATAGTTGCAGCATCTTCAACGGCGCTAAGCTTTGTTACGAGCGCTCCTTTCTTTGAAAGGTCTAAAGCGCCATAAGTAGTTGCAACAGTGAAAGTTGCAGGTAACGCGACAGGTATAGATGCTATGAGTACCACAAGTGAAAACGGGATCACTTCATTTAGTGGGACCTTGAAGAAAAGGGAAAAGACGATCAATCCAAGGACGAGAGATATGTCCACGATCGCAAGGTACTTAACTATTCCAATAACAAGCTTTTCTAGATGTGATTCAGATTTTGCACTCTTTACCAACTCTGCCGTTCGGCCATACATTGTTTTGGACCCTGTGAAGAGAACTACGCAATTGGCTTCTCCTCTATTCAAAACGGATCCTGAAAAAATCACTTCGTTTGAAGTCCTTCTAACCGGAACTGACTCACCAGTCAGTTGAGACTGATCTACAGAGACTTCTCCAAATATTATCTTCAGGTCTGCCGGTACAAGATCTCCCATCCTTACATAGACTACATCGCCCGGAACCAGTTCGGCTGATGGTATTTGCTTCCATTTTTTATCCCTTATTACTCTTGCATTAACCCTTATCTTCTGGCTCAAAAGCTCTACAGCGTTGTCTGCCTTCGATTCTTGAAGGAAACCTATGAAGCCATTAAACAGAAGAAGAGATATGATTATGTATGTATCAACATCCTTGCCCATTAGAAAAGTTACTACTGCCGTGATTTCAAGCATCCAAGGAACTGGGGCCCAGAATTTCTTTAGGAATTTCAGTACCGGATTGGTTCTTTCTTCTTGGACCGTATTCATTCCGTATTTATCTAGTCGATTCCTCGCTTCTGTTTCAGTTAACCCATCGGATGCCGTTGAGAGTAATTTGATGGTCTCTTCTGCGGTCAGATCTACATATTGTTTATCTTCGTCCAAGTCAAACTTATTCTACATTCTAACATTATTATTATAGATTGACGTGAAAGAGATGTGCGGTCAATTGATTTTAAACTGCAATAGAAGAGTGATCTGTCCCAAAGCATACTTTGGTCAGAGAAACTTTGAGTAAAACAATTTTGAAGATGCATACTTCTAATTCAGGGTGGCCCGAATTGCCAACAGAATCTTAGAGAATTTTCCTTCAGGCCTGTAAATTTAAACCGGGTCCTGAAGGTTCAGAGTTGTCACAATGAGACTTTACTTTAGAACCGTAAGTCACGTACATCGTAACCCTCAGATTGATGAG
>JAKBNO010000013.1 GCA_021831005.1 Thermoplasmata archaeon | reverse complement strand
ATACAATAAAGGTCGACGCATCCAGAGCCTCCCTTTCCAGTTTGTAGAAGTCCTCTTCCATGAAGCTGTTGTCAACAAGGTTAACTCCCGCCTTGCACGCTTCCCTGATTACCTTCATGCCGAGTCTTCCCGGCAGTGCACCTGAAATTACATCGAAATCTTTCATCACAGGCGCCAATGCATCCCTGTACGCGTCGACCTTTATTGTATTGACTCCAAGATTTTTCTTTAATCGCTGGAGCGTATCAGAGCTGTAGTCAGCAATTGTTACTTCATTTTCATTCTTAAGTGCGTAAGCAATTCCTGCGCCAACCATTCCCCCTCCCAGTACAAGAACTCTCATTAGATCACCAATGGTTAATATAATGAAGAGATTAATTTCTTTTCGGTTTTCAAATTAGTTAAATCCAATGATGCAATTACTCAACAAATGAGATATGACCTCGTCCTGATGCACCCTCCTTCGATTTATGATTTCAGGAAGAGGGACATCGTTGCTGGTCCAATTTCGGAGCTCGTACCCAGTACGGGAGTTTTCGAAATGTATCCAATCGGTTTTCTTGCGATTCTGTCATATCTGACGTCGAGGGGATACAAGGCGAGGATAGACAACGTCGCCCTTAAAATGCTCAGTTCCAAGAGATACAATTTCAACGAGGAATTACTCAAGATCGACACGGAATACATCGGTATAGACCTTCACTGGCTTCCTCACGTACACGGTGCCCTAAATCTTGCGAGGATTATAAAGGTGGAAAGACCAGACATAAAGGTTATGCTGGGAGGATTCTCTGCCACCTATTATGCAAAAGAAATCATGACCAAAGTGAAGGACGTTGACCTAGTTATAAGGGGTGATACGACAGAGCAACCGATGGAGATGGTACTAGCTGGAAAGAAGATGGAGACTGTCCCGAATACAATATATAGGGAAGACGGGAAGATAAAGGACAACGGGTTCACGTTCACACCGGACATGGACTACCAGGAATTCGATTACTCACAGATAATTGGCAGTTCGATCAAAACGATGGATATCTCCGGACACTTGCCCTACTGCGACTGGATGAAAGAACCTGTTGCAATGGTGCTTTCTACGCACGGATGCGCTTACAGCTGCGGTATTTGCGGTGGATCCTATTTTACGTTCAAGAAATTCTACAGCAGAGCGGGACCCATCTACAGGTCTCCGAAAAGGATTGTAGAAGATATCCTGAGGGTGAACGATGACCTGAAGATTCCAGTCTTCATCGCAGGCGATCTTCTGATGAGATCTGACAAGGACATCGATTACATCTTCGGAAACCTGAAGAAAGAAGGACTGGACATCCCTTTACTGATGGAAGTGTTCGTGCCACACTCCAAGGAAAGGCTTCAAAATCTATTCAGAGCCAGTTCGGATATCTCTATGGAGATTTCACCAGATTCGTCTAATGATGCAATCAGACTCAAGAATGGAAGACCGTATGGGAACAGCGGGCTGGAAAAGTTTGTCTCTGACTTCATGGGACTTGGTGGCAAGAAGATCGACGTTTACTTTATAGTGGGACTGAGCGGGCAGACTAGGGAAGACGTGCTTGACGACGTAAAGTATGCAAAGCACCTCATGGAATCGAACGGAAACGATAAGAGGTTGTTCGTTTTCACATCCCCGCTTTCTCCTTTCCTCGATCCTGGTTCTATGTCATTTGAAACCCCGTCAATGGGGTACAAACTTAGGTTCAGAACACTGATTGAGCATTATAATGCGCTGGATCAAGGAAGGACGTGGGAGGATTACCTCAACTATGAAACCAATTGGATGGATAGACAGACAATAGTTGAGACCACGTACGATGCAATTGATTCTCTTCTAAAGGAAAAAGAGGAATTGGGATACATCGACGAGGAGGAATATGTGAGGTCCCATCATGTCCTTGAGACCAGCAGGCTCGCGGTAAGACTCTCGAGAGTAGGAGACTATGGAATGATGTCAAAGGGTGAAGCGCTCATCAGGACGTGTGGTGATAAGTATACCATCCTCAAGAAACAGATAATGTGGGGATCGCCTACGATGAGCGAGAAGAAGCTTATTTTCATGATATATAGATACCTGCATTCATCGAGAAAGTAGTTTTGAGGTGGCAATTAGGCACGTCTTCCAGAAAATGTAATTATCCTGCCTGAGAATCACCTTCATACATGAAGGTTTGGGACTTCATCAAGGGATTGAAGGCACCGATTTATTTTACCAGCATCAGTCCGGTACTCATAGGCTGGGCTTTCGCAAATTTCAAGATATCTTACCTGGTCCCCCTCCTTCTGGTTGTGACCGTTTCGATGCAGGCAGGCATGAACCTCGCAATGGATTTTTTTGATCACGCCAATTCCAGACCTCTCCGAAATGAAGATACATTATTTCCTCTCGGCTCCTACTTTATTGAAAAGCTCGATGTGAGACCTGAAACACTGAAATTTTCTTTCCTTTCAATGATATCTTTGGCTGTTGTGGTGGGTTTGACCGTTGTGTACCTAACCAGAAGCATCGCATTACTTTCACTCGGACTGACCGCAGTCTTCCTCTCTTTGCTATATGTGGTTCCGCCGATAAAACTGGGAGCCCGAGGTATAGGAGAGATTGCTACTTTTTTTTCGTTCGGTCCGTTCCCTGTCCTTGGAACAATAATAGCTTTGAACCACCCAGTAACCCTGGAGGAAGTTCTGGTTTCCCTCAGCTTGGGTCTGCTTGCATCATCCATCCGTTATCTTCATCACTTGCCTGAAGACAGGGATGATGGACGGAGGCAGAGAAATTTCAGGATAGTCTATCCAATCATGCTCTTGACGCCATCTTTCATGATTTCAGTTTCGAGAGATACTTTGGTCGCTGCTATATTGGTGTTCATAGCTTCACTAATCCACGTAGTTTTCCTTCCCAGGTCACCGTTGAAAATCTCTAGGCAGACAAATTATTCGGTAGCGATCCATTTCCTATTCACCGTTCTTGTAATCCTGTCTATTTTACTGCTGCTTTAAGTCGTTCGAATATACGGAATG
>JAKBNO010000093.1 GCA_021831005.1 Thermoplasmata archaeon | reverse complement strand
AAGGGATTGATACCTTTCATCGACTAATATGCCCATCTCTGGGATGTCATTGACTTTCTCGTACAAAGCACCGTGCGCGATTATCTTTCCATCCCTGAGGGCAATTACGGAGATTATATCTTTACCCAGGAGGAGCTCGATGGCCCGGTCTCTCGGAATGTTCTGCATGAACCTTCCTATGATCGCAGAGTCTGATATGGAGTGGATGAATTCCTTGAATTTTGATAGATCCGATTCAGCATATTCCCTGACAACAACCAGGGTTCCGTCCTTTAACACAATACCTGAGTTTGCTATCACTATATCCGATTGCGATGGAGTTAAAGAAAGTTGTTGGTTTTTATGAAAAACTTAAACCGAGATGACGAAGACAGGCGGAAGGCAAATATTTGGATTCTGAGTTTCTTCAGATATTGTTGAAGTACTCTGCGTTCACTCGTTCGAATGGATGAACCTCTCTATCAAAGGTATCTCTCACTTGCCTTATCAGAGCTTCACGTTCCACCTTGATGTATCCGATGGTGCGGGGGTCGAGTCCACAGGGACTTATCCTATTGAAACCAGCAATTACTTCGTTCGAAATATTGATGGCCACACCGTGGAATGAAATCTTGTCCCTTATGGCGAGACCGATTGAAGCCACTTTCTTGCCGTCCACCCAGATTCCAGGCTCATCTCCCACTTTACCTTCAAACCCTAATTTCCCGACCGAGGTGATCACAATATTTTCAATCAGGTGGACGAATTTTCTGACACCATCGATCTTGTTCTTTTCCAGGTCAATTATGGGATAGATCACAAGCTGTCCGGGCCCATGATATGTCACATCTCCACCCCTCTCAGTCTCTATGACCTCCACTCCAGAATAATTTTCTGGTTTCTTTCCCCGTCCCACAGTAAAGACTGAGGGATGGTCGAGAAATAGCAGAACGTCTCCCAGCTCCCCTCTCCTCACCTTGTCTACCAGTTTCCTCTGCAACTCGAGTGAAACGGAATAATCGATCGTTCCAAGATCAGCGACTGGATTTGTAGTGTAATGATTTCCCATAAGTGGCTTCCGCAGCCTCCTTCACACCCTCAGAGAGTGTAGGGTGGGGATGGATAGTCATTCCGAGGTCCTTGGATGTAAGTCCAGATTCCACAGCCAGTGAAATCTCGCTTACCAACTCTGAAGCTCTGGGAGCAACGAGTGCTCCCCCCTTGATCACAAAGTTATCGTCAACGTAAATCCTGAATACCCCCTGGTTGGCGTTCATGCCGAGGGCACGACCGTTCGTTGCCAAGGGTATGTTGTTGAACTTCTCGGTTTTTGTTCCAGTTGTCACGATCTCAGGGTCCGAGTAAATGACGAAAGGCATGGCGTGGTAATCGACTTCCGCGATCTTTCCAGATATGTTTTCCGCAGCGATCTCGGCATCATAGAACGCCTTGTGTGCTAGCATCGGTTGACCGCTCACATCCCCAACGGCATACACGCCTTCCACGCTGGTTCTTTTTCTCTTGTCCGTCTTTATGAACCTTCCATCCATCTCAGGATTGATTTTTTCTAGCCCAAATCCTTGAGTGTTTGGTTGACGTCCAACTGTCATAACCACGAGCTCCGAATTCAGGAGGCTCCCGTCTGCCAAACTCACCGTGTATCCGTCAGCCTTTGTCACCTTCTCTACTCTGGCTCCGACGATTGTCTTGATCCCGAGCGTATTCATCCTCCTCTCCACGAACTTGCTCAGATCTGTATCTGTACCCGGAAGTATGTTTGGCATCATCTCAACAATGGTCACTTCGCTTCCCAACTTCGCAAATGCAGTCCCGAGTTCAATGCCAATGTAGCCACCTCCGATCACGACCAGTGACTTCGGTATGTGGTCAACGTCGAGTATGTCCTTGTTGTATAGCACTTCATCAATTCCCTTTATCCTGGACGGTACTGAACCAGTCGCTATGACGATGTTTCTTGCGTCGTACGTCTCATTGGACACCCTAACCGAGTTGCTGTTTTCGATCATCCCCTTCCCCTTCACCACAACTCCGCCATAGGAAGTCACCAGTCTCTCCACTCCAGAAGTCAGTTTGTTGATCATCCCCCACTTCCATTCCTGCCACTTCTTCATATCGATCGTGACAGAAGATGTGACTCCCGGCATCTCCTTTAGGTATGAGATCGCATCAGCGAGCTCTATGACTGCCTTGCTTGGTATGCATCCGAAATTCAGGCATTCCCCCCCGATCTTGTTCTCTTCGATCATCAGTGCCTTCTTACCATTCTGTCCGAGTCTAATCGCGGTGGAATAGCCTCCCGGTCCGCCACCCAAAATAACGGCATCGTATTCCATATTTCACACCAGAAGTGTAGCGGGAGCTTCTAAATATTTTTTGACCCTGGATATGAACCTGGCCGCCATTGCCCCGTCAATCAGTCTGTGGTCTGCTGACAGAGTCACGTACATGAACTTCCCCTGTACTCCGTCCATTATCCTATGGACTCCCATGATCGCGACCTCAGGGTAATTGATGATGGGAGTGGAAAATATCCCGCCTATGCTCCCCACGTTCGTAACGGTGAATGTCGAATCCCTCACTTCCTCCAGTTTCAGCTTTCCCTCCCTTGCCCTTTTTGCAAGTTCTTCTATCTCCGCAGAAAGTTCGGTCAGTGTTTTCTTATCAGCTTGCTTGACTACCGCAACTGTGAGTCCTTCGACCGTATCAACTGCCACACCAATGTTGTAGTAGTCCAATAGTTCAAAGTTGCCATCTTCGCGGGACCTCGCATTGAGATACGGATACTCCTTCAGAGCGGCCACTGCAGCCTTTACAAAGAATGGAGTGAAACTCAGTGCGACTCCCTGCGACTTCAGTTTATCCTTGAAATCGATGAGTTCCTGCATCTTCACTTCTTCTGCAACGGCATAGTGAGGAATGTTGCGCTTTGATTTTGTCATCTTTTCAGATATCAATCTTCTGAGTCCCTTCAGTTCCATTACTTTCCTTTCGGCCGTCACCGTCTGCGGTTTCGATGCAGCGGAAATCTCTTCAGTTACTGGCGTTGCAACATAAGACTCTACGTCTTTTGCAGTGATCCTGCCGCCAGGACCCGTTCCCTTCACTCTCGAAAGTTCAATGCCCTTCTCCCTTGCAAGTTTCCTTACTGCAGGCGGTGCAAGAACGGATCCGCTATCTACTGCTTCTCCCTTTACAGGTATCTGAGACGTCTTTGTTGATGTCTCCTTTACTACCTCTTCGTGAGTGGTCGGGGCGGTTGTAGAAGAACTTCCACCTATTTCCAAGAGAGAAGTACCTACTTTGGCAATTTCGCCCTCCTTGTAGTACAATTTCGTGACCTCTCCCTCGAAAGGTGAAGGGATCTGAACTGTGACCTTGTCGGTCATCACTTCTACTATGATATCGTCCTTGTGAACCAAATCACCCTGCTTAACGTTCCACTTGACGATCTCTCCTTCTTGGACTCCTTCTCCAATGTCCGGTAACTTGAATGTAGGCATCTCAATCCCTCAATAAGTTAGCACCTTATTAATTGCGTTCATTATTCTTTTCTCGTCAGGAATGTAGAATTCCTCGTGAGAGTACGGGAATGGAATGTCGTACCCCGTAACCCTAACTATGGGAGCGAACAGCGAATCTATCGCCCTCTCTGCAATTAGCGCTGAAATCTCCGCACCAACACCAAGCGTTCTTGGCGCCTCATGGACGATCACGACTCTGCCTGTTTTCTTCGCCGTCTGAAGGACTGCGGTGATATCCATCGGTAGTATAGTTCTTAGATCTATCACATCAGCGTTCACCTGGTTTTTCTCGACTGCACTCATTACCACCGGAACCATGCTACCGTATGTGATGATCGACACGTCATCACCCTCCTTCAACTTGGCCGCTTTTCCTATCTCGACTTCAAACTGTTCGTCTGGAACTTCTGACTTTGCTGCCCTGTACAACCTCTTCGGCTCGAGGAATATTACCGGGTCTTTGCTCTTGTAAGCTGAGACCAGCAGTCCGCTGGCATCGTATGGGTTTGATGGAGTCACGACGATGAGGCCAGCGGTGTGAGCAAAGTAAGCTTCTCCGCTCTGTGAATGGTACAGTCCTCCTCTGACCCCTCCACCGTAAGGGGTTCTTATGATCAGCGGTACCTCGAATCGTCCTCCAGTCCTATACCTGACCTTGGCAATGTTGTTGACTATCTGATCAAATGCGGGGAAGATATAATCCTGAAATTGGATCTCGGCAATTGGTTTGAGCCCATACATCGCCATACCCGAAGCCATTCCGATGATTGCAAGCTCGTTCAACGGGGTGTCGATTACCCTTTCGGTCCCGTACTTGTTCAGCAGGTTATCAGTGACCCTGAACACCCCACCATCTCTTCCAACGTCCTCGCCCATGATGATTACTCTCTCATCGGCTGCCATCAGTCGATCTAAGGATCTGTTCAGAGACTGCACCATGTTAATCTGAGACATTCAAATCCCTCCTCTCTTCCTCCTGAATCCATGTCGGCTTTTCGTAAACGTCATCAAAGATGCTCAATGGATCTGTAGGAGGTATGTTCATCCTTTCCTCCATCTCCTTGTCGACACTTTCTTTCGCCTGTGCCTTGGTTGTCATTACAAAATTGGAATCGACAACTCCCATTTTCAGGAGGAGGTTTTCAAGTCTCTTTATTGGATCTTTTTCACTGCCATCGGTTATCTCATCAACCCTGTACTTCTTCGGATCGTCTGATGTGGAATGGGGTCCTATTCTGTATGTCACCGCTTCGACAAGGTACGGTCCCTTCCCACTTCTGACATAATCAAAAGCTTCCTGAAGGCCAGAAAGGGAACCTATGAGATCGTTGCCATCTACCCTCTTTCCGGGTATTCCATACGCAGCCCCTTTCTTGTATATTTCAGCCTTAGTCTGTTTACTTGCAGGAAGTGAAATTGCCCACCCGTTGTTTTCACAGATGAAGAGAACATTCAGATTGTATACCGATGCCATTGTCAATGCCGCGTGAAAATCTGAGGTTGAAGTTGCGCCATCTCCAAAAGTTGTAATTACGATTCCGTTCTTCTTGGTGTATCTCATTGAATATGCGGCACCGACTGTCAGAGGTAGGTGTGCACCTACAGGACTCTGCACGGTAGAGAAATTGAACTCCTTGAATGAGAAATGATCCGGCATCTGTCTTCCCTTCTGGAAGTCATTGCTGTTTCCGAGCATCTGATCGAAGATCAGAGACAACGGCACTCCTCTCTGAAGGTAGAGCGCAAGGTCTCTGTAATAAGTGAAAATAAGATCTTCCTTATCGGCGAGCATAGCAGTTGCTATCTGTATCATTTCCTGACCCTGGGCAGGGACATGGAATCCAATTATTCCCTGTCTCTGGGCATTTATTATTTTCGTGTCGAGAGTTCTCGCCAAGACCGCAGTCTTGTACGCGGTGATGGCCTGCTCATTCGACAGATTCCCAACAATGGCCATTTCCCTCAGTGTCTCCTCATCGCCCATGCTTCTGCGGCCCTGTAAGATGTTCTAACCAGGGGCCCAGATGCCACGAACTGGAATCCCAGCTCGTACCCAATTTCCTTGAATTTTTCGAACCTGCTCATGCTGCTGTACTCTACAACAGGCAGTTGCATTTTTGATGGCCTGAGGTATTGTCCTATTGTAAGAATGCTCACATCAACACCTCTTAGGTCCTTCATCGTTTCAATGACTTCTTCATCAGTCTCACCAAGACCAACCATTATCGAAGACTTTGTAACGAACCCTTTCGATGCAGCATAATCTAGAACTTCCAGTGATTGATCGTAACCGGCACGATGGTCTCTCACCGAAGACGAAAGCCTCCTGACAGTCTCGACGTTGTGTGCAAAGACAACAGGCGCCTCGTTCAAGATCGCATCTATGCATTCTTTGTTTCCCCTGAAATCGGGAGTCAGAACTTCAACCACCGCTCCGGTGTCCTTGACTTCCTTAATGACGTTCGCAAAGTGATGGGCTCCCTGATCGGGTAGATCGTCCCTATCAACGGACGTTATAACTACATACTTCAATCCCATCTCTTTCACGGCCGTTGCAACTTTAGATGGTTCCATTGGATCCAACGGTTGGACAAATCCATGAGTTACAGAACAGAACCTGCACGCCCTTGAACAATTCTTACCAAGAACCATAAAAGTGGCAGTCCCGTCAGACCAACATTCCCCTCTGTTGGGGCATCTCGCTTCCTCACAAACGGTGTGCAAATTAAGACCGTTGACCTCCCTCTTTGTGTCGAAGAAAGTCTCTTCAGTGGGAAGCTTAACTTTCGCGTACTCTGGATGCATTATTTTGAAAGTTGATTATGCCTTTAAAGATTTTCGGTACAATTAAATTCTATGCCATTAAATGTCTCCTTGAGGGGACATCTCATTTCGAAGTAGCGCTGCTAGATTCTCTCTGCCATGCCGCTTTATTCCCTCTGAGTACGGACGGAATAATTGCAGCCAACATTATCGCCGCAGAAAGGAAGAAAAGGTAGTGGATCGAGGAGATAAACTGGCTTACCCATGGGCCAACCGAACCACCATTAGAAGTGCCAAGAAATATTCCGGTCAGATTTGTCATCGGTACGGAGAGAGACATTACATAGAATGCGATCCCCATGCTGAATATCTGTCCGGTGTTCACGAGAGTTGCGCTCATTCCCGATGCTATCCCCCTCTCAGACGGAGGAGATGCATTCATTATCGAAGCTCTGTTCGGTGATGCAAAAATTCCCATGCCGCTACCCACCAAAATCAATGGCACAAGGAGTTGGTCAAATGTAGTCGTAGCTCCCAAACGGGCAAGAAATATGAATCCAACAGCAGAGACAGCGAGTCCGATAGTGGATAGAATCCTGGCACCATACTTGTCAGATAGCCAACCACTTAAGGGTCCGAAAAAAGAGAGTGCAATTGAAGTTGGGACAAGAAAGACACCTGCAAGAAACGGATTCAATCTCATGGTGGGACCCTGTAGATAAAACACAAGAACAAATGTGACAGCACCCCTCGCAAGGGCATTCATGAAAATTGCCAAATTGCCTGCAGCGAAGAGCCGTATTCTGAAGAGCCTCAGGTCAAACATCGGGTGATCTATTCTCAATTCATACAAAATGAACCCAATGAAAATAACAACTCCCGCAACCAGCATCGCAGATACTTCCGGGAGATGAGCCGAACCAGTTGCATACAGAGTGATTCCCGCAAGTATCAGACTGATAGCGCCTGCAAAAGAAATGTTTCCAATCATGTCTATTTTCTGGCCTCTCTTAATCAATGCGAGTTCTTTCAAGTGGTGATGTGCCCACCAGGTCGCAACGATTCCGATGGGGATATTGACGTAGAAAATTGATCTCCATCCGATGGTGTACGTCATTATTCCACCGAGGACAAGACCGGAAACGGAACCAACAACAATCGCAACCTGATTTATTCCAAGGGCCATTCCCCTTTCCTTCTCATCAAAAGCATCAGTTATGATCGCCCCGCTGTTAGAGAACAGAAATGCTGCTCCCACTCCCTGTACGAGTCTGAATCCTATCAGCTCAGGACCGCTCTCTGAGAGACTGCACAGGGCAGAGCCAGCCGTGAAGAGTGCAAAACCGAAAGTGTATAGCCTGACCCTACCAAACATGTCAGATAGTCTGCCAAAGTTTACAAGGACGGCTGCCGTGATAAGAGTATAACCCATCAGTATCCAGAGCAGGTCAAGTATCGAAGTATTGGGAAGTTCTCTTGCTATTGTTGGGAGGGAAATGAGGACGATGTTCATATCAAGGGAAGCCATCACTGTCCCAAGAGTAGTATTAGAGAGAACTGTCCACTTGTACTGCACTCCTCGGGTAGTCTTCTTCGAGATAAAAGATTTATGAGAATCAATCGAATGCTTCGAGGAATAATTGGAATATTCAACTATAATTAAATATATATAATACCTTAATCATAGGTTATTTCGTTTAAAATGACGACAGCAGAAGTTGGCGTTGATGAACTGTCGCTAGAAACGAAAGGGACAACCGGTCAGAAAGTTGCGGTCGCTCTTTTATTGCTCATACCAATGGTGGTATTTGCATTAACTCCGCTCTACAACTCGAAAGAACCAGAGCTCTTCGGAGTCACATTTTTTTACTGGTTCCTGACGTTTTGGCTTTTTGTTTCTGCGGCTTTTTTTACTGGTGCTGCATTGTTGTTGAATAAGATGGAGGGAGGAAAATGAGCGGCACTTTTAACATAGAGGTATTTGCAGTATTTGTCAGCCTGTTTGTTCTCTTCGTAGCTCTAGGATTCTGGGCGTCTCGCTGGAGAAAGGGAGACATGAACGATCTTGGAGACTGGGCACTGGCAGGCCGAAAAATCGGCAGTTATCTCGCATGGTTCTTGGTAGGAGCAGACCTTTATACGGCATACACTTTCATCGCAATTCCAGAGTCACTTTACATTAAAGGCGCGGTATACTTCTTTGCCGTACCTTACGTAGGTATGACATTCGGAGTAGCTTTGATCACCATGCCGAGACTCTGGAAACTATCCAGAAAACACAACTATGTAACGGCAGTAGACATGGTCAAAGACAAGTTTAACAGCAGGTCGCTAGCTACGATTATCGCGCTGACCGGAATAGTTGCTGAACTCCCATACATCGCACTTCAAATCTACGGTATGCAGGCAGTACTTACAGTAATGATAGGTCAAATGGTGACAAGTAATGCCGCAACTATAACCGAAGTAGCGCTCATAATTGCATTCATCATTCTGGCCGCGTTTACCTTCACCAGTGGACTGAGGGGAGCTGTGGTTACAGCAGTAATGAAGGACATCATAATTTTTGCAACGGTGATAGTTGTCATAGTTCTTGTCCCGATGTACATCGGCGGATTCGGAAATGCATTCACAGCCATGGCAACGGCAAAGAGTCATCCCGTCACGGGTTCTTATCAACTGTCCGGCCTCTTCCTCAACGGATTCATTAGTCTAACTATAGGAAGCGCGCTTGCTCTTTATCTGTATCCGCACGCTATCAATGGAGTACTGAGTACCAGCAGCACGAAGAAACTGAGAATGAGCACGGCACTTCTGCCCTTATACGGAGTGGGACTAGCCCTGCTTGCACTTTTCGGAGTTTTGGCTTACGGTGCGACAAAGGCACTACCACTCATCCACACATACGGGCCAGTTACGACCGTACCTTCTCTAATATATGCCTATTTCCCGCCCTGGTTCGTGGGATTCGCATTCCTGGGTATATTCATAGGAGGACTAGTACCGGCATCAATCATGGCAATAGCACAGGCAAATCTGCTGACGAGAAATGTCTTGAAGCCCTATTTTAAGAACATGACACCAAAGCTTGAAGCAAGACTATCGAAGTACTTCTCCATAATGTTCAAATTCATAGCGCTTGCATTCATATTTGTCGTGTTGCCAACATACTCTCTCCAGCTGCAGCTTGTGGGTGGTATCATAATCCTACAGACGCTTCCATCGATCTTCCTTGCCCTTTATTCAAACAAGCTGAATAAATGGGCTACTGGTGTAGGATGGCTTGCAGGTCTAATCACAGGTTTGGGATTACTCATAGATGCAAACTTCATCGTCACCCATGGAACGAGCATAACAACGGTCTTTTTCAAATTCAGTACGCCGCTCGGATTCTTCTATGCAGGTATGATTGGCATAGTGGTCAACCTGCTAGTGGTGTTGGTTGGCTCTACGATTGCGGGAGCAGTTAGACCTAAGGCAGTAGCTTCACCCGGCACAAGCGGAAGGAAGTAGTTTCTTACCTTCCTTTTTTTATTTTTTTCTATTTCACTCCTTTCCCAGGAAATATATTTTCAAAACAAAGTCAGTTCGAGATTCCTCTTTTGTATAAAGTTGTTTGAAAAGCCACCGGAGGGAATCGGACCCCCGACCTGCTGATTACGAATCAGCTGCTCTACCTACTGAGCCACGGTGGCGTCAACGCTTATCTTGATTCAATATATCTTCATTTCCATTGTGTCAAAGGCTCAGAAAATGGCTCTGCATCAAAGTTTACGGAATGTAGTCATTCTTCTCAATTGAAAACGTTCATATAGAAGAATAAAATACAGAAAACGAGGTGTCCAGTTAAATGATGCCAGGACAACCAATATTTATTCTAAGAGAAGGTACGAAGAGAGAATCTGGAAAGAATGCAATGCAAAACAATATCAACGCCGCCAAGGCAATTGCTGATGCGGTAAAGACTACGCTTGGTCCAAGGGGAATGGACAAAATGTTAGTAGATTCCCTTGGTGATATCGTTATAACAAACGATGGCGTTACGATCCTAAAGGAAATGGATATAGACCATCCTGCGGCCAAGATGATGGTTGAAGTCTCCAAGACCCAGGATCAGGAAGTCGGAGATGGGACCACAACCGCAGCAATTTTGGCAGGTGAGTTCTTGAGAAAGGCTGAAGATCTGCTGAACCAGAACGTCCATCCAACGGTCATAGCATCCGGTTACAGGATGGCCGCAGAGAAGGCAAAACAAGTTCTGAACGACATATCCACTCCAGTGAAGAAGGATGAGAAAGTTTTGCTCAAGATTGCGAATACGGCTCTGAACTCCAAGGGGGCTTCTACTTCAAGGACAAAACTTGCAGACATCGCAGTGAAATCCGTATTGCAGGTTGCTCAGGAGAGAGGAGAAAAGACACTGGTCGATTTCGACGATATCCAGCTCGTAAAGAAGCAGGGAGGTTCCATCGACGATACTCGGCTCATTCAAGGAGTCATAGTGGACAAGGAAAGGGTTCACCCTGGAATGCCAGTCTTCGTTAACAACGCAAAAATAGCTCTGCTCAATGTAGCTCTTGAGATCAAGAAACCAGAAATCGATACATCCATCAGAATCGAGGATCCAGAATCGATCATGAAGTTCAAGAAACAGGAAGAAAGCATCCTGAAGAATATGGTAGAAAAAATAAAATCAACGGGAGCAAACGTCATTCTAACGCAGAAGGGAATAGACGATCTTGCTATGGCTTACCTAGCCAAAGACGGCATCTATGCGGCCAGACGAGTGAAGAAGAGCGACATCGAGAAGCTAGCAAAGGCGATCGGTGGAGAGATCATCACTAACATGGACGATCTGTCAGAAAAGGATCTAGGAAAGGCAGAAAAAGTAGAGGAAGTCAAGATAGGAGAAGATCATCTGACGTTCGTGACGGGATGCCAGAATCCTAAGGCTGTTTCTATACTCGTAAGAGGCGGAACAGAGCACGTTGTTGACGAAATCGAAAGAAGTCTCGTGGACTCATTGCACGTTGTAGCATCGGCTCTTCAGGACGGAAAGATTATTCCTGGAGGAGGAGCAGCGGCCATAGAAATTGCAATGAAACTCAGAGAATACAGCGCATCTGTTGGTGGAAGAGAACAGCTCGCAATTGAGAAATTCGCAGAGGCAATCGAGATAATCCCTAGGACTCTCTCAGAGAACGCTGGTCTAGATTCCATCGGAATCCTGATTTCCCTGAAGCAGGAACATACGAACGGCAGGAAGAACATGGGTGTTGACGTTGTGAAAGGGAAGCCAATAGATATGATCGAACTCGGGGTCATCGAGCCCATCAGAGTCGGAAAACAGGCAATCGACAGTGCAACGGACGCAGCTGTCATGATTCTCAGAATAGACGACGTCATTGCTACTAGATCTTCAAGCGCTGGAGCTCCAAGGCCACCAGGCGGAAGACCCGGCGGAGACGACGACTAAAACCTAAGGTCCCAAACCTTATTTTTTATTTTTTATTTCCCTATTGAATTCATAATTGAGATCAAGCAATCACATCCGTGCATTCTCTCCAATAATCTTGAATAAAGAGTAACGTCGCAACCGTTTTATATTCTCTATTTCTCACTCGTCTATGTTTAGCGGAAACTACAACCCATCAACCGCAGATCTGATAGTAGTAAGCACTCCCTATGTGCCGGGATACAAGATAACCGGCGTCATAGGATTTACATGGGGGCTTATCGTTAGGTCAAGGGGATTAGGAGGAAACGTAATGGCTGGCCTGAGAACTATCGCTGGAGGAGAGATCAAGGAGTACACACAGATGCTCGACCAGAGCAGATACGAAGCGCTTGAGAGACTCAAGCAGCATGCGAAAGGACTGGGAGCAAACGCAGTTGTTGAGGTCAGATTTGATTCCTCCGAAATTGGCCAGACGATGTCTGAAGTTCTTGCATATGGAACCGCTGTCATTGTGCAGAAAGATGATTCCCAGAGTCAACCTGTATCTCTGAAATGAGTAAATGGTAGTCTACTCGCCTCATAAGGTGATCCTGTTCGGCGAGCACGCGGTAGTGTACGGTTACCCAGCACTGTCCGCGACGGTCGATCTCTTTGCAAAGATCTATTTGATCCCGAGCAGGAGTGGACTCCAGTACACGCCATTTGTACAGAGGACGTTATCATTTCTGGGCCTGAATAATGTCTATGTCAAGGTTGAGACCAACGTACCTTCGGGTTCGGGTCTTGGAACTTCTTCGATGATCATTTCTGGAATATTGTTGAGTGAGAAGGATTATCAAAAAGAAGCATTGGCAAACGAAGCCTTCCGGATTGAATACGAAACCCAAGGTCTCGGTTCTCCGATTGACACGACCACGATCTCTGCCGGAGGGTTCGTTTTAACAAATGGGAGGGACGGAATACCGCTGTGGAAGATAGAAAGAAATGGAATATCCTGGAACTTTTCCAGCATTCCAACGAGAAACCTGGAAATGGTTATCGTGTATTCCGGTTCAAAGGGTTCCACCCGAGAACAGGTTGCGAAGGTCAAAAAGTTCTATGATAGAGGCTCGTTAGCAAAGGACATCATGAAGAGGATCGGGAACATAA
>JAKBNO010000104.1 GCA_021831005.1 Thermoplasmata archaeon | reverse complement strand
ATCGGTTTTACTTTCGGCAGATTCGAGTACTTTAATATCTTCGGAATGCAAGTGGCATCCTGGAGAATAATGTTAGCGTCTGGAGTAATTCCCGCAATAGTGGTACTATTCTTGAGGCATTCGATGCCGGAGTCTCCAAGATGGCTACTGGCCAATAATCAAACAGAAAAGGCAAAGAACGTTATTGAGGAAATTAAACAGAAGTACAATCTTGACTATAGCAAGGAACTATCCTCTGTCGAACCAGAAAGGAGGGGAAAGATGTCGGAACTATTTGGGAGCGCGTACAGAAAGAGGACAATGTTCTCATGGATCCCCTGGTTCTTTATGGACTATGGAGTTTATGGAGTGGGTATATCCATTCCATTGATCCTCGTTTCGGTAGGATTCAAAGGTACAACAATCTTAGACAAGGTAGATGCAATTCTGGGTACAATTATCATTGATGTATTTATCCTCGTAGGCTTCATTGTTGCAATATTAATCATAGAGAAAATTGGAAGATTAAAGTTACAGGAAGTCGGTTTCCTTGGAATGGCTGTTGGGGCCCTCATCTTTGCATTCACTTATGGTTATGGCATCTATCTCGTTCTGGCCACCCTGATTTTCTACGAATTCTTCGAGAATATGGGCCCGAACGTGACCACCTGGATAGTACCAACTGAAATATTTCCCACGAGACTCAGGGCAACCGCTCAAGGAACTTCATCAGCATTCAGCAGGATAGGGGCAGTGCTGGGCACATTCACCTTCCCCCTACTGGAGCACTTCTATGGGTGGAAGGTGACGTTCCTAGTCGTTTTCGTATTCATGGTAGGCGGAGGCCTTTCATCCTGGTTGTTCGGGACTGAAGCGGCTAGCCTGTCTCTTGAGGAATCGTCATTAGTCTTTCTGGAATTTTCTAACTACTTGAAGAAACTTGGAGCAAAGGTGCAGGAGGCTTCGGAAGAACTTTTTGCGATGGTCTCCAAGTATGACAGATTGGGAGAGAGAGCCGAGTCGATAAAGAATCTGGAGCACGACGCAGACGAAATAGTCCACGAAATCTACAACAGAGTAAATCTTATGCCTAAACCGCTAGAGTCCGTAGATGTGGGAAACCTCGCAACGAAGTACGACGACATACTGGACTTCATGGACGGAGTTGCGAAGAGATTGTCCCTTTTCAAAGTTGAAAAGACGACTGAAATGGAAGCGTTTGCAAAGGTAATACTTGCTTCGGTTGCCGAAGTTACATCAGCATTCAACATGTTCGGGAATTTCACTGAGGGAGATACTTCTGAGATAAGAAAACAGATTGTGAAGATAAACGAGCTTGAAAACAGGGCAGATGACATCCTGGAAACCTCATACAGCACACTATTTTCTAAAAACGATCCGATAACGGTGATAAAACTGAAGGAGATTTATGAGATAATGGAAACGGTGACGGACAAGTGTGAGGACGTTTCAGACATATTCATGGACCTGGTGATAAAGTACAGTTAGTTGTCAAGTTTATCTATCAAGAATATATCTGCAAATATGGTGAAATTGAGGATCACCGTTACACTCAAGAAGACGGTAGAGGACTCCGAAGGTGATTCGGTAAAGAAGGCCCTTAAGCTGCTCGGGTATGATGAGGTAAAAGAGGTCAGGGCTGGAAAAGTCTATTTCATAACTCTTGGCAAAGGGACCAAGAAAATGGGAAAGGAATTCTGTGAGAAGCTCCTCGCAAATCCAGTCATTAATGAGTGTGTAGTGGATGATTGAGGAAGAGGTATCCACCATAATTCCGGTAATTGGGAAGAGCAAGGAAGATCTAGCAAATATATCCAAGATGCTGCACCTCGGACTCTCGGCTGACGAGATGTCCTTGATCTCCTCTTATTTCAAAAATGAGGGAAGGGATCCAACCGATGTGGAGGTGCAAGCGATAGCGCAGGCATGGAGCGAGCACTGCAGCTACAAGAGTTCCAAGATTCATCTAAAGAAGTATATTTTCGGCATAGGAAAGGAAAAAGTGGTCGCCCTCGGAGATGCAGGCCTTGTATCACTTGATGATGACACCGCGATTGCTTTCAAGATGGAGAGCCACAACCATCCTTCAGCAATAGAACCATATGGTGGCGCGGCAACGGGCGTTGGAGGGATACTCAGAGACATTCTGAGCATGGGGGCACAACCCATTGCGGTGACCGACTTTCTATACTTCGGTACAAAGAAAATCAAGGGGTTCCCGGACCCGAAATTCATTGAGGGTGGCGTAGTGGCTGGAATAAGGGACTATGGCAACCGGGTAGGGATCCCAACCGTTTCTGGAGGAATAGTTTATTCGGAGATGTTTTCACCCAACGTACTGGTCAACGTTGGCTGCGTGGGTGTTGTAGATAAGAAGAAAATTAGGTCGTCCGCAATCACGGAACCGGGCATCGTACTTATAGTGGCCGGAGGGAAGACCGGCAGAGATGGAATTCACGGAGTCAATATGGCCTCGGCGATAATTGAGAGCGGAGAGGAAGACATAACTACTGTTCAATTGGGGAGTCCGATAACAAAAGAACCTCTTATTCACGCAGTTCTGGAAGCAAACGACAAGAACCTCTTGTTTGCGCTCAAGGACCTCGGAGGTGGAGGTCTGAGCAGCGTAGTTGGGGAGATGCTTGAAGCAGGTGGCATGGGTGGGAAGGTGTACCTGGAAAAGGTCCCGCTGAAAGAGGCGTCTATGAGACCATGGGAGATCTGGATATCGGAGAGCCAGGAGAGAATGCTCCTTGCAGTCAAGAAGGAAAATGTAGATTCAGTACTCGAAATAATGGAAGATTGGGACATAACTTCCTCAGTCATCGGGGAGAGCGAGAACGGCAACAGGCTCAGAATTTTTTATAACGGCACGAATGTTCTAGATCTTGAGTCGCAATTCATGACGTCCCCAAAACTGTATGAGCGTCCTTCGCAGTTGGAGGAAAAGCGCATCGTACAGTACTTGCCAAGTTATCCTAATAATTTTGCAAAATTACTCTTGGGACTTATCTCAGACAGCAACGTGAGAACAAGGGAACGGGTTGTAAGACAATACGATCA
>JAKBNO010000109.1 GCA_021831005.1 Thermoplasmata archaeon | reverse complement strand
GAAGGTCATCGGAAAGAATTGTCTCGCCGTTGGATCGCCAGCGAAGGTGATAAGATGTGACGACTCAATTGGAGAACGGGCCAGAAAAAACGGGGAAACTTATCAAAATCTCATTAAGATGCACCTTGAGGGAAAATTCGAGAAACTGGATCACTGAGGTAGGTTGCCAAGTTCTTCTGGAAGATTACTGCCCTTGAACTGCTTCTTCATCATGCTGAGTATCTTCCTGTTACCCCTGATGTTCTTGACCATGTCCTTAACTCTCTTGTAGTCCTTGAGCAGATCTTTTACGTCGGTCGTGTTATAACCAGATCCCGTGGCTATTCTCTCGACCCTGGAACCCTTGATCTCGTCAGGGTTCTCCATTTCCCAGTAGGTCATGGAATCCATGATCACCTTGTATTTCTTCAGCTTGTTTTCAGACTCATCAAAAAATTGGTCGTCCACGTCCTTCCTGACTGCCCCACCTGCTGCCATTGGCAGCGAATCGAACAACTTCTTGAAGAGACCAGGCTTGTTCATCTGGTCCCAGATGTCGTACATTTCCTTGAGCGTGAATTTACCCTGGGACATCTTCTCTATCGAGTTTTCATCTATTTCATTCTGGAACTCTTTTGCAGCGGCCATCAGTGTCTCGAAATCTCCCATTCCAAGCAGCCTCGAGAGGAACCTTGCGGGGTTGAAATATTCCATATCCTCCATGTGTTCCCCAGTTCCTATGAATAGTATGGGGGCACCGGTAGCTGCTACTGCACTGAGTGCACCTCCTCCCTTCGCTGTCCCGTCCAACTTTGTAATGTAGACTCCCGTGATCCTCACGGACTCATTGAATGCCTTAGCCTGTTTTCCTGCCTGCTGGCCGATCGTCGCATCCAAAATGAGCACAACTTCGTCTGGTTTGACCATGCCGTTGATGTCAGTAATTTCCCGGGTTAGGGAAGCATCGATGGCGTTTCTTCCGCTCGTGTCTATGATCTTTACGTCCCAGTCCTTGAACTTTTGAAGTCCTTCCTTCACAACTTTCCTGCTGTCTTTCTCCCCGTAGATGCCGAAGAAGCTAGCGCCCACGGATGCTGAGACCTGTTCCAGCTGCTCGTATGCCCCGACCCTCTGTGTGTCCGCAGCAATGAGAACGACCTTGTATCCATGCTTCATGTAGAATTTTGCAATCTTTCCCGCACTCGTCGTCTTTCCCTGCCCGTACAGTCCAACGAGCATCAGTGTGGCTGGTTTTATGTGGAATTCTCTCGGTTTTCCCAGGATCCTCAGCAGTTCTTCATAAATGATCTTGATGAGATGATTCCTCGGGTTGGAATTCTTTGGTACTGGTTCCTCCTTTGCTCTCTTTTCGACGTTGTTTGTGATCTCAAGTGTCAAAGAAACGTCGACATCAGCCATTAGAAGTGCCCTCTGCATCTCCTTCACAATCTCTTCCACCAGTCTGTCGTCTACGAGAGAGCTCCTGTTGATCTTCTTCAGCGCTTCACGCAGGCTCTTCGCTAGGGAATCCAACACCATTATACGTCACCTGTCTCTTTATTCGCCCGGAACCGTTTCCACGATCCCTGAGAGCCTTTCCTTTATTCTGGAAAGCGCATATTCGAGGACCTCGTTTGGTTTCAGGCTACCGTCAGTTTCAAAATAGAATATAAATCTTCTTTCGTCTTCCTTTACTTCTAACGAATCCATCCTGTAGAGCTTGCCGATCCACTTTGATGGGTAATCTGCAACGAACACGACTTCCTTGTCATTCTTCTTCAGGACATTCTTCGGAGAGTGCTTGATGATTTCATCGAGTTCCAGCTCCTTTGCTGAGACCTTCAGCTCCCTTCCATATCTGTACGACACTCCGCTGGTCGTCTGGAACCTGGCGTGTTCTTTTGCCCGTCCAACGACAGCTTCTGCATCCAGGATCATTGCCTGTCTTTCGTTCAGTTCCACGATGGGTATTTCCTTGTCATTCGGCGACATCTCCGTGTCTCCGACTGCGACCAGGTCTCCGCTCATCACTTTTTTTGGGCCAACAACGAACAGGCTGTAGTTCACCGTGCAGAGCGAGCATCCGGCCCCGCCACAACTGCAATTTTCCCTTTCATTCATTTTCAGGTCTGTGGGTAGTGGAATCATGCCGAGTCTCGATGCAATGACTTCGTCGAAGAGTGAGGTAAGGGATGAATAGACCTTCTCCCCTTCTTGCCTGATCTCTCCATGATGGAAATTGACCTTTGAAATGGCCAGCTTGGGAATGTCATTTATGAGGGTTCTCCTCAGAAGGTTCGCATAAGCCGGAGTTACGTCGCTCAGCTCGAACCTGATGAACGAATCTCCCTCTTCAAGTATCTTGATATTTTCGGTCATACTCTCCTTCCCCTCTTCCCCCCTTTCTTCTTGGTTCCATCGTGGGGAATGGGTGTCGAGTCCTCTATCCTCGCAATCTTTATTCCTGCCCTTGCCAGTGCCCTAACTGCGGCCTGAGCACCTGGTCCAGGATTGTGGCTCTTGGCCCCTCCCGGGGCTCTGATCTTGATGACCACATCCGTGATCTCCTTCTCCCTCAGTTTCTCAACGATAAGATCGATCTCTTTCATGGCTGCGTAGGGTGAACTCTCATCCCTATCTGCCTTGACGACCATTCCTCCAGATGCCTTTGCGAGTGTTTCGGCACCTGTGATGTCCGTTACTGTGATGACCGTGTTATTCTGTGATGCGTAAATGTTGACGACCCCTAATTTTCCCATTATGCTTCCCCTCTATTCTCCTGCTGTTGTTCATGCGCATTCCCCTGTTGCTGTCCGACTACTCTCATCGGATGCAGTTCGTTTGCTATCGGAGAATTCGGAGCATAGTTGACCGATTCCTCCTCATTCTTCAGGACCTTGTAGCCAGGTATTGTGACCTTCCTGTCACCAACCGCAATGTGCCCGTGAACTATGAACTGTCTGGCCATTCCCGGAGTCCGTGCAAGTCCTTTCCTCATAACCAATGTCTGGAGCCTTCTCTCCAGGAAGGATTGAATGTTGAGTGCAAGGATGTCATCGGCAGTGGCGCTCTCGCTGATTATTCCGTATCTTGACAGTCTCCCTACCATACTCTTTATCTGTTCAATCGCTCTCGCGTCTCCGAGTCTCAGACTCGCCTGGATATCCCTCGCGTTGGTCCTGTACTTCC
>JAKBNO010000004.1 GCA_021831005.1 Thermoplasmata archaeon | reverse complement strand
TTGGGGTAGAATCTAAGTTTCTCCAGCATCCTCCCCTTCCTGTCAAGATCAGAATACTCACACTCAACAGGAATTTTTTCGTCGTTTCTTATTAAGAGGAGATCTGGACGGTGCCCATTAAAGTCCGTTCCCTCGTACACCTCGAAACCCTGCCTCTTGAAGAAGAAATAAGATCTGGTCACCAAATACCTGTGAAACAGAGATTCGCTACCTTGTTTGTGTCTCAATCCTATCTTTTCGAAGTACTCTTCTTCCAAATGGAACTTTCCGTCTACCACAGTAGCCAATCCTAGGGATACAAGATGACACAATCTTGTAGGGTCCAATGTTCTCAGGGAACTCCTCATCCAGTCTCAAATTACCGCTTTCATCAAAAACCTCTGTACTATTCACGAAAATGGATTACAAAATTAGATAAGCAGCAAATATTTAAGAGCTCGTTATCGAAAGAATATGGAGAAATAAAAAAAAATGAAAAATTAAGAGAAGTTTACTTGTATTTTATCTTTGAAGATGCACTGAAATGGACTTTGTTCTTGGAGGGTACCTTTATGATCTGCTTTGTTCTAGGATTCTTTGCATTCCTTGCTTTTGTTTGCTTCCTAGAGAAGATTCCGAATCCTGCAATTCTAACCTTCTGTCCCTTGTTTATGTTTGTCACAATAGCCTTGAAGGTTCCCCTAATGACTGACTCAGCGCTTCTGACAGATACGCCGGAACTCTTGGCGATGTCTCTGGCAATCTCGTTTATTCCGACCATATTGAGAATATCTACATTTAATATATAAAGTTAGTGCTATTTTTAAAATTACGGCTGGTACATAAAATATCGATTTTATAAGAAATATCTTATAGAAAACATCGAATATAAATCAAAATTGCTTAAATACTGAAGTCCATACCGCCGGACACTTTTTGGTGGGTGACCATTATGCAGATTCCGTAGACTACGTCGAGGTTTTTTGATAGTGCTGTGTTGATGACATCTGGGCTCTCAGCCCCCAATTGCAGCCATACCGCTTTCGGGTTGATAGCAGATGCCTGGATCACCACTTCCTTGGAAGCTTCCGGGTTCCTGAAAACATCAACGATGTCAATTTTGATGTCCTTTGGGATGTCCATTATGGTCGGGTACGCCTTCTTTCCATATATCTGATCCACTGTGGGATTGACGGGGATAACATTGTAACCCTTGTCTATCAGATATTTTCCAACCTTGTTTGAATCCCTTTCGGGATTGGGAGACATACCGACTACAGCGATGTTTTTGCTCTTTTCGAGCAAGCCCTTTATCATAGCTGGCTTATCAAGAATCATCAGCTTCTGAATCAAGAATTTCAGATAAATTTTTCCGAATTTTCGCACGCAATCTCGAGATTCTTTATCAAATCATTAATCTCGGGCGTCTGGAACAATGGAGAAAGAGAAATTGTGGTGACAGACTGCTCCCTGCGATACTGGGCTATAGCCAGTCCGCTATCTTTCCGGAAAGCTATCCTTGGCTCGCCATCTTCGAAAACATCGAAAAAGTTTCCCCCCTTTCTCAGATCATAGATCAGGTGTCTGACTTCAGGATCTGAGTCCGCGATGTCCACCCAGGCCGCCCTCCTGTAGTACCCTTCAGAAAACACGAGTATTGTCTCCAGTGATTTACCGTTCCTCGTCAATTTGCCAATGGAATCAAGACAGAGGCTCCCGACGCAGAGTTTCTCATTGGGACTTTGCCAGGTGAGATTGCTTATCCGTTCTTCCTCGAACCACTCCGGTTTCCCACCATTTGCAAAGAAAGAGCGCTCACGAAATGGGAGGTTCTCGAACCTGTCGTTCATGAAAGGAGCAACCATCCTTTCGCTCAATTTCCCGACATTCAATTGGGTCTCTCCCTCAATCTCAATCTGTGTCCCTAATGAGAACGAGGAGGACGCTTCCTTTCCCTTGTAGTTCTTTCCATAGAATATTGCTCTATCTTCCAGCACCGAGCTACTGAGGGAAGAATAGGATGAGACGAAAGAGTTCATGAGACTCTTCGGGAAACCCGGATAGAACCAATCAAGAAAGAATTCCTTTACTCGAAGCTTTTCGCCTTCGATCGTGCACTCAAATCTCAGGGTAGCCCACTTAGTTCCGTTCCTGCGATAAGTCACATTAGAGACTTCAATCTTGTCCGGGATATAGATGAGAAAAGGGGTTTTCTCTTGGAGCTCCTCCAGATCAGAAACCTGAATTATGTCGTCTCGTGTCAACATTTTCTCAGGGTAAATGGATACTTAAGGCTTTAAGTGACTCTTTCCAAAAGCTTAGGAATACTTCCTTCAAGACCTCTTGATGATGTTAGAAGGGATATTTTTCCTCAGGTTTAGAATCATGTCTTCAGCTGTTTCCTTCAGACCATAGTTTGGATGGAAGTCCCACTCCTGCTTGGCCGCAGAGGCGTCGATAGATCCTGGCCACGAATCGGCGATGGCTTGCCTGAAATCTGGCTCGTAAGTTACACCAAATGAGGGGAAATAGTTCCTAAGCTCAAGTTCAAGCTGCTTGGGGGTAATTGAAAAGGAGGTGATGTTGAAATCCGTCCTGTGCTTTAGACGGGAGTCCTCAGCCTCTGCAAGTCTCAAGAGCGAATCAAGGGCGTCAGGCATGTACATCATCGGTAGTTTAGAATCTTCCTTGAGGAAGCACTTATAATTCCTCCCCTTGACAGCCTCAATGATCATTTCGACTGAATAGTCTGTCGTACCACCACCGGGCGGTGTCTTGTAACTTATAAGTCCGGGAAAACGAAGCCCCCTTGCATTCAGACCGAATCTTGAGTGATAGTAGTTTCCCAGCTGCTCTGCCATGAGTTTTGAAACTCCGTACATGGTCACCGGCCTAGTTATTGTCTCGATCGGGACATTTTCTTTTGGAGTATCGGGACCAAAGACTCCTATCGAACTTGGCGTAAGAACTAGTCCAACCTTGTTCTTAATGGCAGACTCCAATATGTTGTACATGCCAGATATATTGACTCTGTAAGCAAGCTCCGGATTCTTTTCTCCGGTCGCAGATAAGATCGCGGCCAGATGGAAAATTGTGTCTATTCTGTATTTGTCAATTGCCAGGTCTACTGACGACTTGTCAGTAACATCCAGACTTATGAATCTGGGATTGGCTTGATTTGATTTGATATCCGAGGGTATAATCCTTTCACGCCCGAAAATTTCAGAAATGAAAGGAACGAATTCGCTTCCTATCTGCCCCCCTGCCCCTGTGACCAGAATTCTCTCGAACGCCATTATCCCACTCAGTTATGTAGGAGTAAAAAATATTTCGTCCTCGAGAAAAAAAATGGGAATGTCTCTCTAACTATGTTCCCTGACAATCCTCAAAGACTCTCTTGACTACCTTCAACGATTCTCAATGCAGATCTTGGAGATCAAGTATCCAGAATTTCTTCGTCTCATCTTCTTCCGAATCTCGTTGCGTAAATCAAGACTGATAGACCAGCCAGTATCACAATTGTAAGAACAATCCACGTCAAGTTGTACTGGGATGTGTGGGTAGTCACCGTCATCTGGAAGTTCGAATTCTGGATAGTGAATATGGTGTCGATGAAAAAGGTCTCAGGATAAGTTTGATTCTCGTTTTCATAGAGCACAATGCCGTTGGAGGCATCCACGACGAGGGTGATAATGACACGGACATGATTGGTGCTATCGCTAGGAGAAGCAAAGGTATAGGTGGGTTCGATGGCGCTCAACCTGTATGATGGAATTTCCATTGATCCCAGAGTGTAATTGGTCACAGATATATTCAGCGGTGCAGTTGAGTTCTTGTAGTTGTAGTACAGACTTGCGTTTACGGCAATCTGTTTCAATATTGATCCATTGACTACAAAGAACGATCCGCCAGGATATGAACCCGTGTCACCCTTCTGTGAGATCACAACTGAAGCGTTGAGTGGAAGTGTCCCGTTCTGTGGCAACCCCAAATGTCCGTAAACTTTCGATCTTTCAGAAAAATTGAATATTTGCTTGCCCAATGAAGTCACCTCAAAATAGTCAAAGTACAACGAGTTGTTATTGTAAGACGGCTGCTTCACGATCATTTTTTCCGAATAATTGAATTCCGCCCCTACGAACAACCAGTTCGAGTTGGTCTCATGAGCTGATTGAGCGGATGAGAGAGCTCTAAAGGAGAGAAAAGTAATTATGACTATCAAAGACACTGATACCCAAGCTTTAAAAATACTCAACTTTAATTCCTATTTTATCTTAACTAAACTCCATTACTTAAGAGTTCTTAGAAAAGTGCGCCTGAGCAAAATATATGACTGCTATAAAGATTCCGGGCCATGGGAAAAATGGACTGGGTGGGGGAGGAAGTTAGAGTTTTGAAAGAGACCGGCCGTTACATTCCCATACGAACTCTTCAAACTTCTCAGGGCGCGTGGGTCAAGATAGATGGACGAAAATTGTTGAACCTATGCTCCAACAATTACCTCGGGCTTGCGAACAATCCTGAAGTCAAGAAGGCAATGCACGAAGCTATTGACACTTATGGAGTAGGGGCAGGTGCAGTGAGGAGCATCGCAGGTACGATGGAACTACATATAAAGCTCGAAGAGAAGATAGCGCAGTTCAAGCACATGGAGTCATCTCTTGTCTACCAAGGTGGCCTCCTGGCGAACCTTGGAACAATTCCGGCACTGGTAGGCAAAGAGGACCTTGTTTTCAGCGAGGAACTCAATCACGCAAGCATAATAGACGGAGTGAGACTGAGTTCGGCCAAGAGGGTAGTGTTTTCGCACAACTCTGTAGCAGATCTCGAAGCGAAACTGAAAGCAGAGAGATCAACAGGAAAGAAGTCTCTGATAGTGACGGATGGCGTGTTCAGCATGGATGGCGACATTGCGCCGCTGAACGAGGAGGCGGAAGTTGGCGAAAAATATGAATCGATGATTTACGTGGATGATGCCCACGGGGAAGGTGTCCTCGGAGATCACGGAAGAGGTATAGTTGATCACTTCAAGCTGACGGGAAAAGTTGACATTGAAATGGGCACTTTTTCAAAGGCGGTTGGAGTCATGGGTGGTTTCGTCGCAGGCAGAAAGGAGCTGATGGATTATCTGAAACAAAAAGCAAGGCCCTTCCTGTTTAGTTCTGCGCTGAATCCCGGGGAAGTAGCAGCGATCATGAAGAGCATCGAGATAATGGATAGGGACGACTCACTGCTAAAGAAACTGTGGAATAACTCAGAATTCCTGAAAGAAAAACTCAGGAACATCGGTTACAACACGGGAAAGAGCAAGACTCCAATTACGCCCGTTATGGTGGGAGGGGAGAAAGAGACAATCGATCTAAGCAAGACCCTGTACGAGGAAGGCGTGTTTGCATCTCCGATAGTGTTTCCAACAGTCGCCAAAGGTGCAGCCAGAATCAGGTTGATGCCGTCGGCGGTCCATTCAAGGGAAGACCTGAAGTATGCGGGAGACAAGTTCGAAGAAGTTGGAAAAAAACTGAAGCTCATATGAACTGAGAGTGTGAAATCATGAACTATGTAGAATGTGTACCCAACTACAGTGAGGGGAGGGACAGGGGGAAGATCGACTCCATTATTGACTCGATCAAGAAGTATCCCGTTGACGTAATTGATGTTGAGATGAATTCGGACCACAACAGATGTGTTGTGACCGTTGTTGGGGAAGGAGAATCGATGTTGAACGCGATGTTCGAATCAATAAAGAGGGCAAGCGAACTCATCGATCTAGACTCGCACAAGGGGGAGCACCCAAGATTCGGCGCTACGGACGTGGTACCTTTCGTGCCAATGCTGGGAACGACAAGGGAATACTGTGTAGACCTGGCAAGGCGACTCGGTCGGAGGGTTGGTGAGGAGCTTGGAATACCTGTTTTCCTGTACTCAGATGCTGCGCTAAGTCCCGCCAGGAAAGAGCTTCCCGATATCAGGAGCGAGAAATTCCAGTACGAACAACTGAAGGAAGCAATCTCTACAGACGAAAAATATGCACCTGATTTCGGACCCAAGAAGTTGGGGAAAGCGGGAGCCTCGATAATCGGAGCGAGGGAATTCCTGATAGCGTTCAATGTGGATTTCCATACTGAGGAGATCAAACCTGTCAAGGAAATAGCAAAGAGGACGCGCGAAAGAACTGGTGGACTGAAGAACGTGAGAGCGCTTGGATTCAACCTGGCCGAAACAAAGGAAACGCAAGTCTCGATGAACCTTATCAATTACAAAGAAACGGCAGTTCCAGAAGTATTTGAATTTGTCAAGAGAGAGGGTCAATCGAGGGGACTCCCTGTCAGCAGGTCAGAGCTAGTGGGTATGATACCGCTGCAGGCACTTGAGGAAATATACAGGTTTTATTTGATGAACAGAGAATTCTCCGAGAACCAGATTTTGGAAAAGAAACTCCTGGAAATATTTTCAAAGGACAGCATCAAGGGCTACCTGGCTGACCTCGCCAGCGACAAGCCAGCTCCAGGTGGAGGATCCGCCAGCGGGTTGGTGGGCTCAATGGGAGCCGCCCTTGTTGCAATGGTTGCCGGACTAACTGTCGGAAAGAAAGGGTACGAGGAAGTTCAGGAAAAAATGAAAGCGATAAAGAGGGACGCGGGGGAACTGGTATGGCAGCTCTACAATCAATCTGACAGGGACACCAAGGCTTATGACAATCTCACACGCTCGCTTTCACTTCCTAAAGGGACTCCGGAGGAGAAGGAGGAGAGGACGAGAAAGATCCAGGAAAGACTCAAGGAGGCAACGCAGGTTCCATACGCAACCGGAAAGCTTGCGGCATCCCTTCTGGATTATCTACCATTGCTGATAGAGAAGGGGAACAAGAATGCGCTCTCCGACGTGTACTGCGCTGCACTATTCATCTCTTCATCTGTATACGGATCTATGCAGAACGTGAAGATAAACCTGGGACTGATCAAGGATACTGCCTTCATAGAAGAGTACAGAAAGAAAATGTTAGACCTATCTGAAGAGACCAAAAGGAAAACAGAGGAAATAGTCAAGAATATGTGGAATTAATTTCGAAGGTGAACTAATGAAATTGATAAGTGAAATTGCAAGTGAATTGGGAATTACTGCGGATGAGCTCGAACAATATGGAAAGTACATGGCCAAGGTGAACCCGACAATTTTGGAAAGGTTGTCTGGAAAGAAGAACGGGAAAATGATCCTGGTAACGGCGATTAACCCGACCTCGGCCGGAGAGGGGAAGACAACAACCACCATCGGTCTTTCACAGGGGTTGAAGAAAATTGGAAAGAAGTCAATGGTCACAATCAGGGAACCTTCTCTCGGACCCAACTTTGGAATAAAAGGAGGGGGAACCGGTGGAGGTAGATGCCAGTTGCAGCCGGCCGACGAGATAAACCTCAATTTCACGGGAGATTTTCCCGCGATATCAGCGGCACATAATCTCCTATCTGCGATCGTGAACAACCACATTTTCCACGGAAATGAACTCGGGTTCGACGCGAAAAAGATTGCATGGAAGAGAACGATCGACATGAACGATCGTTCATTGAGACAGGTAATGGTGGGAATGGGTGATCAGGGTGGAGCACTAGCTGAAGACACATTCCTGATTACGCCAGCCTCCGAAATAATGGCGATCATGGGATTTGCTGAGAATTACGAGATGCTGAAGGATATGCTATCAAAGATAACCGTCGGTTACACGAAAGAAGGCAAGAGATTGACTGCGGGGGACCTCAAAGCGCAAGGGGCGATGGCTGCTCTGCTCAAGAACACCATAAAGCCAAACCTGGTACAGACTTCCGAAGGTGTTCCAGGATTCGTTCACATAGGACCATTTGGAAATATAGCGCATGGCCACAACAGCGTACAGGCAGACAAGATAGCGCTCAAGCTTGCAGACTACGTTATCACTGAAGCAGGTTTCGGCTCAGACCTCGGGGCACAGAAATTCGTCGACATCGTTCTGAGAAGGACCGGATATAATCTTGACCTTGTAGTTCTCGTGGTTACTGTAAAGGCCATAAAGCACAATGGTGGAATGAAACCAACAGAGAATGGCGGAATGGAATTCATCCATAAGGGAATAGAGAACCTGTTCTTCCATCTGGGTAACTTGGAAAGATATGGTCTCCCTTTTGTCGTTTCACTTAACAGATTCAAGGATGACAGGGAGGAAGAAATCCAGTACTTGAGACAGGAAGTGGAGAGGAAAGGTTACAGAATGGAATTGAACGAAGGGTACCTGAAGGGAGGGGACGGATGCGTTGACCTAGCTAAAACAGTCGTAGAGATACTGGACAGGGATTCATCCGCTCCGAAAAAGATCAACTTCACCTACGAGAAAGATGACCCGGTAAAATCGAAAATTGAGAGCATAGCTACAAAAGTTTACGGAGCGTCAAAAATTGAATATTCTAAGAAAGCGATGAGAGTATTGAAGAGAGTGAAGGATGAAAAATTAGATTTCCTGGATGTCTGCATGGCGAAAACTCAGTACTCCATAACCGATGACCAGACAAAGCTTGGCTGGCCGAAGAATTTCACCATCACAATAGAGGACATTATGCTCTCAACTGGGGTAGGGTTTGCAGTGCCTTTGCTTGGCGAGATCATGACGATGCCAGGTCTTCCAAAACATCCCATCTCTGAGGAAGTTAATATAGATGAAAGGGGGAACATCACCGGATTACTCTGAAACAGTGACTTGGAAGGACGTAGAAGAAGCCTATGACCGAGTGAAAGGGGTCATAAAAAACACTCCCATAGAACGTTCCAGCTCAATAAGCGATCTGAGTGGGGGAGAAGTCTACCTGAAACTGGAGAACCTCCAGAAGGGAGGGTCATTCAAGATCAGGGGAGCTTACAATCTAATAAGCAGGATCAAGAAAGATGTGGTGGCCGCCAGCGCGGGAAACCACGCACAGGGAGTTGCCCTCGCATCCTCAATGCTCGGATTGAAGTCACTCGTGGTCATGCCACAGTTCGCACCCCCTGTGAAGATGATTGCCACGCAGAGGTACGGAGGAGAGGTGCTGCTGTATGGAAACACGTTTGACGAGGCTACCGAGAGAGCCAAGAAAATTGCAAAAGAAGAAGGTAAGATTTTCGCGCACGCATTCGACAACAGGTATGTCGTAGCAGGTCAGGGAACAATCTCAATGGAAATTCTGGACGAGATGGATGATTTCGATTATATCCTCGTGCCAATCGGGGGCGGAGGACTCATAGGAGGAATTGCAACCTATCTCAAGGAGAGGGGTTACAAGGGAAAAGTCATTGGTGTAGAAGCTGAGAACGCCGCCGCTATGAAACGCTCGCTCAAAGAAGGGAAACCAGTGAAACTTGACTCGGTGGATACGATTGCAGATGGAATAGCTGTGAAATCACCATCCGGGTTCACGCTCAGCATAGCAAAGCGATATGTCGACCAGATTGTGACGGTGAGCGACGAGGAGATATCCCATGCGATGTTCACTCTCCTCGAGAGGGGCAAAATCGTGGCGGAACCGGCCGGTGCTGCTTCAGTTGCCGCGTTGATAAAAGGGAAGGTCAATGTGAAGGGGAAAAAGGTAGTGGCACTGATTTCTGGAGGTAATGTTGACATGCCGCTGCTCTCACAGATCATTGAAAAGAATCTATTAGAAAATGGGAGAGAATTCATCATCAGTTTCATCGTGAACAACGTCCCATCGGAAATGAAGAAAGCGATAGAGCTGTTCGCCGATATGAAGCTGAATGTGGAGGAACTTCATACCGAGCTGTTCGGTGAAGACATAGGGGTCGGAAAGCAGAAGATCACCGCCAAGCTTAAGATATACGGGCACGAGCCCCTTTCCAAAATAAGGAAAACTTTCACATCCCTGGGTTTCAGGATAGTGAGCATAAGGGGAGCGGAATTTTAGTATTCCCCGGAATTAACAAGGAGAGTCATTATCATCCCCTCTGACCTTTCCGGGGGATGTGGGATTTTTTCTGGCCTTGGGATCACAGATAGGCGACACGCCATAACTCACCAAGGGGCCCAAAAATCCCTGTAGTTCCCCGTCGTCCAGCGTCTATCACTGATCAAGCGCTATTCCAAAGGGAACGCACTAAAATGTAATGTCAACTCTTAACTCTTTCGAATCTAGCAGTAATTCTAGTCCTGAGTCCGCCCCTCCCATTGAATTCTCCAATTACCACCATGAATTTCGGTGAACAGCTCTTCACGAGATCCTCGAGTATCTTGTTGACGGCGTTCTCCTGGAATATACCGACATTTCTGTACCTGTGAAGATAGAGTTTGAGAGACTTCAATTCGATTATCCTCTTGTCAGGAAGGTACTGTACCGTTATCTTTCCGAAGTCTGGCATTCCAGTCTTGGGGCATATAGAAGTGAATTCATCTGTCTCAATTGTGATGTGGGATGAACTCTTGTTGTAAGGGAAAAGGACGGAATTGACCTTGCCGAGATCGAGTTTCTTGATCTCCTTCTGCAAGTTTTCGTATTCTGACACTCTGGCAGTATCGTGAACTCCTAAATCAAGATTCCTTGGGTGCACTTCATAATATCTGCAAAATGAAGACGGGATACCAAAACTATTTTTAAAACATATTGTTCAGCGAATCAATGAAATCGACAGCAGTCCTGATCGCAGTTTTGATAGTAGTGGCAGGACTGGGACTGTACGTCTACTACACCAACGAAACCCACAAAGACACGCCGACGGGTTCACACGTCTACCTAGGTGCTGTCTACAGCGGACCTGCAAAATATACGAACTACGTATCAGCCAGCGTGGACTTCAAGGACGGCCCGAACCTCAAGAATGACGTCTATTATGTTGTCCTTTCAATATGGGACAGCAACAACAGCTACGACCAGTTGGGGATCACTTCTTACATGGGGAAGTTCTACTCCACATATTCGTACACACAAACCTTGAACGGAACGATAAAATATATCTTTCAGCCCCGCTGGAATCTGATCAGTCCGGGTGATCACAATATGTCTATGTACGTGGACAAAGGCAACATCCTCTTCAAGTTTGACAGCAACACCTTCACGGCTCAGACCGGTGGTGACAACTTTACCATGGAAACAAACCAGAAAATTGGTAATCATTCATTTGCTGGCTTTACGATATACGAGGAGATCTATGGTTTCAACAAGACCCTTCCAGGAATCTCATACAACTTCTCAAACGTTCAGTATGGGACGAGCGGTTACCCGAGTGGATACGTAATGGACTGGATGCCATTCTCACACAATCTCACTAGTGTTCCCTCGACGGTCGTCTACATGAAGTATGCCAGTGTCAACATTTACAACACCCCACCCGTAACACTCAGGATTTCAGTTCAAAATCTCTTATCCCCTGCCGTGCTAAAGATTTCTGACCTCAACGAAACGATCCCTGGGAATGGTCAGTATTCCTTCAACCTCCTTCCGGGAAATTACACTCTCTACCTGGTGTACCAGGGGGTATCCAAGTCCTACAACGTTTCTCTGAATTCAAGCAGGGATTACACTGTAACTGGATGATCCATTTTATGAATACCCCACTGAACACGAGAAACACACTTTGCAATCGCAAACATTAAAGAACACTTAGTAGAAGTCTTATTCATCTCCAGCTTCTAACGAACTTTCCACTACTTGCCTACCTGCAAATAAATAAACTTCGTCTAACACGCTATCTAATCGTTGGTCTGGTTCACTATTCCCGATTCTCTCCTTCTGACTTCGTTATTATCACGTAGACCCCCTTTTGCCAAGGTACCTTCTTGGAACATCTGATTTTGCAGTATAATAACTCAAATTTCTAGGTAGTTTGAATAGTTACAAACTCTGCGTGATTAAGGCAACAAGCAGCACGCTCTCAAAACTGAAACTTGTCCAATTTTTTCTTTTCTTAGACACTCGTCGGTCATTCTGTCCTTTTAGGATTTTACGGGAGAATTTACTCAGACAGCCTGAGTGAGTGCTTTTGGTTTCGTCTTATCAAAATTCTTGAGTTCAAAGATATATACAATAGCAGTTATTGTAGCTGCAATTATTAGGCCATACCAGAACCCTAGAATGAAATGTTCTCCATTGTGAAACTGGACAAGTGCTGCTCCTACTTGTAGGTGCGTGATTATATGTTCACCGGGAGAGTTTTGATAGTTGACATCCCAGTAAACAGGGAAGAACGTTTTGATGAAGTAACCAAGACCTGGAAAGTATTGGAATGGGGTACCCGGTATTCTACTGAGATAGAATAAACCTATGACATAGTACATAAATGCTGTCTCTAGAGCAACGAATATGGAAGTCAACTTGACCATTCTTCGTTTTCTACTATCCATCAGCAATCTAACAAAATAATATATTTACTCTTTTCACCATTGGTAAGAATCTCTCCCAAAGTTAGATATCGCCTAAACTTTTTATATCCTCATAAACTATCCAAAGACCAATGACTGATAAAGTGAAGGAGGTAAGATAATGGCAGAAACAACTTATGTAAGGTTCCAAACGCCAGACGACTTAAGAGCAAAGGCGATGCAGCTTGTGGAGGTTTCATCCGAAACAGGAAAGATAAAGAAGGGAACAAACGAGGTTACAAAGGTAGTGGAGAGAGGGGAAGCAAAAATTGTCGTGATAGCAGAAGACATCACGCCCCCAGAAGTAATACTTCACATACCGCTCCTCTGTGAGGAAAAGGGGATACCCTATTTCTACGTTCAGAAGAAAGAGGACCTCGGGCAGAAAGTAAAGCTCAAGAGTTCCGCCGCTGTTGCAATCATCGAACCAGGAAATGGAAAGCAACTGTTGACAGAACTTACAGACAAGTTCAAGGAAATCAAGAAATAAAGAGTGATGTGAAATGCCAGAGAACGACGCCATTCCATGCGAAGTCGTGGAGCTTGTTGGTAGGACAGGAATGGCAGGAGAGGCGACCCAAGTCAAGATCAAGGTACTTGCAGGAGGAGACCAGGGAAGGGTTCTAACGAGAAACGTGATGGGCCCGGTCAGGATCGGAGACATCCTCATGCTCAAGGAAACGGCAAGGGAAGCAAGGAAACTTTCGGTGAGGTGATTCTTACGGAAACAAGGCACTGTTCATTCTGCGGATCTAAAATAGAATTCGGAACAGGAAAGATGTACATCAAGAGAGATGGTTCAGTTCTCTATTTTGACAATATGAAATGCGAGAAGAATTTCCTCAAGCTTCGCAGAGAGCCAAGAAGGGTCAGGTGGACGGAAAAGGGAAGAGAGGAAAAAGCACACAGGATCAAGTTCTCCAAGGAAACGGTTCCGAAGCCCAAAGCTCCTGCGGTTGAAGCGCCTAAGGAAGAAAAAGGGGAAGCCGTAGAACCTCCAAAAGAAAGCTGAGGAGGAGATATTTTGAGAACTCTCGTTTTGATTAAGCCGGATGGCGT
>JAKBNO010000065.1 GCA_021831005.1 Thermoplasmata archaeon | reverse complement strand
AGGAACGATGAATTTCTGGCCGTGACCTGGGTACGCTGTCACTCCATGCATGCTAAGAATCTTTTTCATCGATAAGTCCGCAGCTTTAGCGTCAAGCGTGAAGGATTTGTTGAAATCAAACTTGCCCGCTTTTTCCACGATGGAATCTCCAACGAAAAGAGCCTTTAGACCATCAAAGTAGTAGGACGTGCTTCCAGGAGTGTGCCCGTTAGTATCCACTATTTGGAATCCTTCAGAGGACAGCTCCGAGACCGGTCTCGCAGAACTCGTTGGCCTAGGTTTTGAGAGGCCAACTAGGGCCGACATAAATCCTCCGGTAGAAGGCATCTTGGAGTTTCCCCTCACTATTTCCAACTCTTTGTCAGGAACATATATCTGAGGATGATACTCCGATTCGATGTCTGCCAAACCACCAATATGGTCTGTGTGAGAATGAGTGATGAGTACGATATCTGGTTTTGATTTGGCACTCGTGAAGTAATTAATAATTTTCTTCGAAGACCCCTTCATGCCAGCGTCTATCAATATTTTCTTATCCCCAAGAGTCACTACGTAACAATTCGCCATAGTTCCATCAATCAGTTCAACCGATTCAGCAAGTTTCACACCTACCAAGTCCCTATGAAAATTAAATTCTTTCGGTATACATGTGTTTTCTGGCTCTATATATTTTATTAATAAAGGAACGATAGATATTAATGAACATCAGTATTCGGAGAACAGGTCGGTGAATTTGCCTATAAGTATCGGAATTGTAAAGGAGACATCGGATAATGAAAATAGGGTAGCCCTGGTACCCGATGACGCCAAGAAACTTGTGGCAAAGAAAATGGAAGTACTAGTGCAGTCAGGAGCAGGTTCGAGCGCAGGTTTCCTAGACGCCGAATATGTTTCGGCCGGATGCAAAATTCTCGGGGAAAGCAAAGATGTTATTTCAATTGCAAATTTGATAATAATGCTTGGTAGACCGGACGCCCAAGATCTTTCCAAGTTTAAACCAAAGTCTACGGTGGTTGGACAGATATATCCGCTCAGGTTTCAAACGCTGGTCCGAGATCTCGCTAGAGCGGACCTGACAGTCTATTCCCTAGAACTTCTACCAAGAACGACCAGGGCACAATCCATGGATGTCCTTTCATCTCAATCCGCTGTGGCTGGTTACAGGGCTGCAATAATAGGAGCGTACAATTCTCCAAGATTGATGCCCATGTTAACGACCGCTGCAGGCACCGTGAAACCAGCAAATGTCTTGGTAATCGGTGCTGGCGTGGCAGGTCTTATGGCAATCGCAACGGCAAAGCGTCTCGGTGCATTAGTGACCGCTTACGATGTGAGGAAAGCAGCGGGAAATGATGTCAGGAGCCTGGGAGCCAAATTCCTCGAGGTCGGATTCAACGCAGAAGGGGCGGGAGGATATGCGAGAGAATTGACCGAAGATGAAAAAAATAAAGAGAAGGAAATGCTTGAAACTGCAATAATTTCAAGCGACCTGCTTATAACGACCGCGGGAGTTCCAGGGAAGAAGGCTCCGATGATTGTCAGTGCAGAGACAATTTCAAAAATGAAAGTAGGAAGTGTGATTGTGGATATAATGGCTGAATCGGGTGGAAACTGCGAACTTACTCAGAGGGGAAAGATCATTGATCATAATGGTGTAAAAATCATCGGCTCAATCAATCCCCAATCTGAAGTACCCATAAATTCGAGCCAGATGTATTCGAGAAATGTAAGTTCATTCTTATCGATTCTAGTAGGACAGGATGGGAATTTTGTAGAACCGGAAAAAGACGAACTGCTGGCAGCTTGTATGATATGCAACGGAGGGAAGGTAACTTTTCCTCCCATGGTGAACGAGGGTGAAGGAAAGTGATCATAACAGACTGGGCATGGCTGTACATAATCTTTCTTGCTGTATTCGTCGGGTATGAAGTCATTAGCCATGTTCCTGTTATTCTTCACACCCCGTTAATGTCTGGGTCCAATTTTATTCACGGTATCGTGCTGGTGGGGGCGATCCTTGCTCTTGGATATGCAACTAACGATATCGAGAGAGCCATAGGATTCGTAGGGGTGGTGATGGCCACTCTCAATGTTGTAGGTGGGTACGTGGTCACGGAGAGGATGCTGGGGATGTTCAAGAAGAAGGTGGTCGACAAATGATAGATGTTACGCAACCGATCTATGTTCTCACAATCGTCGCCTTCGTGATAGGCCTCATAAGAATGGGAAATCCTGCAACTGCAAGGAGTGGGATCCTCTGGGCTGGAATTGCAATGGCCTTTTCAATCGCTGTTACATTCTTTGTGCCGGGAATCTCAAACCTGGTACTGATACTCCCCGCGATTCTGATAGGTGCGCTGATCGGCTATTTTGCTGCAAAGAAAGTGGCGATAGTAGACATGCCACAAATGGTTGCAATATATAATGGGATGGGCGCAGGTGCTGCCTCCTCTATCGCCGCAATTGAATTGATAAGATTAGGAACTTCTCCATTCAACGCAACCATTGCCCTTGCCGGCGCAATAATAGGTAATGTGTCAATTGCTGGAAGCGTGATTGCTTTCCTGAAGTTACAGGGATGGATCAGGCAGAAACCGATCACATTCAACCTCCAGCAGGCAGTAAATCTGATCGTGGCTGCGGTTGGAGTATTCTTTGGAATAGTATACCTGACTCACAGCAATTTTCTACTGCCCTACAGGGACGCTCTCTCCCCGTTCTTTGTGCTCACAATAGGATACGGGCTTCTCATGGCTCTGCCCATAGGAGGAGCAGATATGCCAGTACTTATTTCGCTTTATAATGCAATGACAGGGATTGCGGTTGGACTGGAAGGATTCGCAATTTCTAACTATGCGATGGTTGTTGCAGGTATACTGGTAGGTGCTGCGGGTACGATCCTGACCCTGGCTATGGCAACGGCTATGAATAGGTCTGTTGGAGGCATACTTGCAGGAGGTTTTGGGAAAACCCAAGAGGAAACGAGAACAGTATCAGGAAACTTGAAACCGATAAGCAGCGAGGATGTTGCAGTTATGCTTGCCTATGCTTCCACGGTAGCAATAGTTCCTGGCTTCGGAATGGCCTCTGCACAGGCTCAGTTCAAGGTACGGGACTTGGTAGATTTGTTGATTGGAAGGGGGGTTAAGGTATTCTTTGCGATACACCCCGTGGCTGGAAGAATGCCAGGGCACATGAATGTTCTACTCGCTGAAGCAGGTGTCCCCTATGATTTACTGGAAGACAGGGATGAGGCAAACAGGGCTTTCCAGGATGTCGATATCGCCCTGGTGATCGGAGCCAACGATGTAGTCAATCCAGCTGCTAGAATTCAGGGAACTGCTCTATATGGTATGCCCATACTCGACGTTGACAAGTCGAAAAATGTGGTCGTCCTCAAGAGGGGCTCGGGGAAGGGGTTCGCAGGAATTGAAAACGATCTCTTCTATATGGATAAGACAAAGATGCTGTATGGGGATGCTCAGGGCTCTCTTTCAAAAGTGATCCAGGAACTCAAGAAACTTTGAATATCGAATTCTCCAAACTTCTCTGCACCTAATCCAGGAAAGAAGCAGTAGATACACCTGGAGCACAATTGATGAAAGTGTGATCAAATGTGTAAGATCAGACTAAGCGAGTTCCTAAGATCCAAGACACTAGAACTTCTCTTCCTTTAGATATTTGATTTCAGGCTTCATCAGAATATTTAACTAACCGCAAACGATATTTTGACATGACTTCAAAGAAATCAAAGATACTGATACTTGGCTTTGGAACTGTTGGTCAGGGATTTTTCGATTTATTTTCCAGAAAGCGTGATATGCTAGGGCTAAACAATGTTACGATCAGCGAGATTGTCGACATGAAGTTTGGTCATATAGTGGACCCCAAACCAGACATTTTGAAAGAAATAGCGAATGGTAAGACATTTCCTCAGAAAGACGTGATTTCTGCAATCAAGGAATCGGATGCTGACATTGTATGTGAGTTCACTTGGTTAAACTTGAAGACTGCTGAACCTGCGTATTCTCACGTAAAGACAGCTTTGGAGTTAGGAAAGCATGTCATAACCACAAACAAGGGTCCATCCGCTCTAAAGTTCAAAGAACTTACAGAACTTGCCAATAAGAGGGGAGTAAAGTTCCTCATGAAAGGTACCGTGATGGCTGGCACTCCATCCTTCAATTTATTGGATCTTCTTCCAGGTGCTGAAGTGAAAAGCGTGAGAGGGATTATGAACGGAACAACAAATTACATACTCACATCTATGGAGCAAGGCAAGGATTTCTCCGTTGCCCTGAAGGAAGCACAGGAACTAGGTTATGCGGAAGCGGACCCCACAAACGATGTCGACGGGTTTGATGCCGCTTCTAAAATCACGATAATTTCTCATATCCTCGGATGGAAACACGAATTTAGCGACGTAAAGATAGAAGGCATAAGAAAAGTTACGCCTGAACAGGCGAAGGAGAAGACAAAGCTCATCGCATATTCAGACAAATCTACCATCTATGTCAAACCTTCCAGACTTCCTAAGGAAGATATACTCTCTGGAGTAAGCGGAGTCATGAATGCAATTGAAATTGAAACTGACACGATGGGCAAGATATATGCGATGGGACCGGGAGCAGGGAAGATCCAAACAGCCCAAGCGGCACTGACGGATTTAATGAAAATAGTGAAGGGGTAGCGAACAATAGCTCCCCCTATCTAGAAAGGAATCATATAGACCAATCTGTATGATCACATTTGCCCAAAATATGAACGAGTAGTTAGAAAACTACGACCCGTACTGCAAAAAAATGTACTTGAAAAATTTTCAATCTCTTATTGAAGTGTTATTAAAAAGTTGCGTATTTACCGATAGATTTAATAGATTGTTAACTTATTTATTTTGATGGAAATCAAAGGTATCTTCGACCTTAGTGTAACCTTAAAAACCTATATGCCAATATGGCCGACTAGCCCACTCGTAAATATTGCACCTATAGGCATAGCGTCCAGAGATGGTTACTCAATAGAGTCTTATTCATCGGCGACACACACAGGAACGCACGTCGATGCACCATATCACTTTATTGATACAATGACAACGGTAGACGAACTTCCATTGAGCCAGCTAGTAGGAGAAGGCTATGTGATCAGGCCCGGAGCGAACGGAACTGAAATCACTCTCGATTTGCTGAAGAAAAAATGGCGAAATGAATTCGACGGAAAAATTCTACTTATAAATACAGGATGGGACAAGAAGAGAGGTTTCACGAGAGAGTTCCAGTTTGAATTCCCAGGTCTAGCGCTAGATACAGTAGATTTTCTAATAGAACACAAGGTTAAGGTCGTCGGTACTGACACTCTGGGGATAGAGCCATACAGTCATTCCGACTTCAAAGTTCACAAAGCACTTCTGTCTAAAGGGTTAGCCTTCATTGAAGACTTGGCCGGCTTAGACCAATTAACGGAGGGAAAGAAGTACCTTATCGCAGCACTTCCGCTCAAGATTTTTAAGGGGAGCGGAGCCATGGCGAGAGTCATAGCCATGGATATATTTTAAGGAGTGAAAAAATGAGTGATCAAACAAAAAGTGGGGAGTCTCCTATAGGGCATGCGGGCCCTGTATCGGATGCTCCAAAAACGTCAGGATACAAGAAAGACCTAGGTACCTGGAGCGTGGTATTTCTTGCCATAGGTGCAATTCTTGGTCCTGCAGTAGCATATGCCCCTGTTTTTACTGTTGCCTACGCAGGTCCAATAGGTATCCTGTCTTGGTTTGTAGCAATGGCAATGCTCATACCTGTTGGACTAGTTTACTCGGAATTAGGAACAACTTGGCCGAAGGCCGGTGGAATTGCGCACTATCCATCTAGAAGTAATGGACCCCTGGTTGGAGCCATCAACGGCTGGTCATCCTTTGTAGGATACCTTCTTGTTGCTCCGGTCATCGTCTTCTCACTGGTGGAGTATGCCGGTTTCTATTTTCCTTCTCTGTATAATGGCTCAGGGCTTACGATTCTTGGTATAATATGGTCAGAAGTCGCTTTAATAGCAATCTTCTTGATCAACATGTTAAGAATCAAGCACATGGGAAACATAAACAATTGGCTGACTGTCGTAACCGTGATTCTTATAGCTGTAGTCGTAATCGCGCTTCTTTTCTTCTTCCACGGAGGAAACTTCACATCAATGTCCTATGGGGGATTGGCACCTTACGGTGCAGTAGGTTTCTTTAGCGCAATTACACTCACAATATTCGGTTACGGGGGATTCAGACAACCAATTGATTATTCAGAAGAGGTAAAGAATCCAGGGAAGAGCATTCCTCTTGCGGTCGTACTGTCGATCGTGATATCAGGAATATTGTACGCGCTCATAGCGACGGCATTCGTCGGTGCAGTAAACTTTGGTGCATTCGGAGCCACTCAGTGGAGCGATTTCTTTGCTTACGGGTCACCGCTAGCATCTGAGGCACAAATCTTAGCAATTCCTTCAATCGTGATCATCGCAGTAATTCTAGCTCTGATCGCCACATTCAAGGACGGAATCATTTACTATGGAGGAGCTGCGAGGGTTGGACAAATTCTTGGAAAAGAAGACAAGTACTTCCCAAAAGGTATGGGTCACCTCAACAGTCGTGGTGTACCTACCTACTCTGTGATATTTGTCGTGATAGTGTCACTGGTGCTCGTAGCACTTGGAAGATCTTTGGCCAGCGTAATATTCCTGATGGTGGATGCGTTCCTCATATCGTATTCTCCTGGACCAATCAGTCTCATGGTATTCAGAAAGACGGCACCAAATGTGAAGAGGCCGTTCAAGCTTCCTGCAGCAAGCGTGCTTGCTCCTATAGCTTTCATAGTTACCAATCTGATGGTTTTCTTCTCGGGATTCACAGCAATCGAACTAGTAGTTCCATTGGACCTTGCAGGAATAGTTCTGTTAGTATTTTACAACAGATACACCAAGACTAGTGGAGTGGGATACCTTTATGGTATATACATGCCGGTCTACCTGGTCTTCACACTAATATACTCCTACCTCTCGTCATTTGGACCGAAGCATCTAATACCATTCCCGTGGGATACAGTCATCTACATAGTGATATCCTTGGTGTTCTTCTACTGGGCCGTATATTCAGGAGTCAAAGGCAGCAAGTATTACAAGGGTATAACAGACGAGTCTAGTTCGTAAATCAGGTTGGAATACTTTCTTCATTTTTTTTATTTATTTTCTTCCAATATTTTTGAGGCGCGAGTTCGATTTTCTTGGAGACTTTTAAAGGCTCTTCATTCGGAGGGTAGGAAGTGTTAATAAGATTCATTTGATTTTATCAATATGGAGAAGAACGCTCTTTATAGAAGGGAATTTTCGAACATTGTCAATTCTATGAAACCGTCTGCAATAGATGCAATTCTTAAGGCAATTGGGGACCCTGAAATGATCTCATTTGGAGGGGGACTACCGAATCCAGAATCTTTTCCAGTGGATGATGTCAAGAAAGTATTCAACGAACTCATCTCAACGAGTGGAAGAAAGATGCTCCAGTATGGGGCAACCGAGGGCTTGAGAGCATTATCCGTTACGCTTGCCAAGAGAATGAAGGAACAACAGGGAATAAGTTGTGATCCTTCAGAAATAGTGCAGACAACAGGATCGCAGGAGGCACTCTACATTTTGGGGAAAATGCTAGCAAATCCTGGCGACTACGTAATTTCCGAAGCGCCAACATATCTCGGGGCGATAACAGCATTCAGGGCGTCCGGAATCAGGATGATCCCAGTCGAAATGGACAATAATGGCATGAAAATGGATGCGCTAAGAGCTACTCTAAAGAAATATCCGCATCCAAAGTTCATCTATGTCTTGCCAAACTTCCAAAATCCAACAGGCATATCAATGAATCTCGAAAGGAGAAAGGAGCTCATTGAGATAGTGACCGAAGCAGGTATAATTGTTTTGGAAGACGATCCCTATGGCGCTTTGAGATTCTCCGGAACACCCCAGCCCGCGATTAAGTCTCTGGACCGAAACAACAACGTCATTTATCTCGGAACTTTTTCAAAGGTGCTTGCGCCTGGATTCAGGCTTGGATACGCCGTTGCACCTCAAGAAATAGTAGAGAAAATGAAAATGGTAAAGCAAGCACTTGACCTTGCCTCCAGTACGATCTCTGAGTACATAGCAGAAGCCTACCTTTCTGGAGGTTACATCGATCGCTGGCTTCCAAATGTGGTAGAACTGTACAGGGGCAAGAGAGATCTAATGATAAAGTCGCTTGAACAGTATCTTCCAAAAAATGTTGAGTTCACAAGACCGGACGGTGGCATGTTCATTTGGGTGACCAAGAAAGGAGCAAATACGGACAAGATGCTGGAGGACGCAATCAAGAAGAAAGTGCTATATGTTGTCGGTTCCGAATTCTATCCTGAAAACGACAACCATGAATCAATGAGATTGAATTTTACCTACAGCACTGACGAGAAATTGGTTGAGGGAGTCAAGAGACTCGGAAAAGTTTTCGAAAACACTGGAAACTAAATTGGCGACGGACATCATGTGAGTGTTTTAGAACACTCACAACTTCATCGCAGCTACTCTTCTCATCAATCCATTTGCGCCCCTGAACTTCGGAGGCAATGCAGCAGTAAGGTAGGGTTTTCCTTCGATCAGCTTGTCAAGATTTGCAATATCTTTGATAAAAGTAATTCCAAACTTTTCCGGTCCAATGTGCATCAAAAAGGCGTTGTGATCCGCAGCTTCGATTCCCAAGATATCGATTCCTATTAACTTGACTTTCTTTTCTCCTAAGAAATCGACTATATCCAGTGGAAGGCTAGGGAATCTGTATTGCCATTCCTCACTCCTCGCCCTCTTCTTGTCCAAGTGGGTGTTTCCAAGGATGATCTCGCCATTGTATCCTTTCTTCCAAACGCTGTCATGCACGTATCAATTTCTCAGGTTCCGGAGCTGCACTCCTGCCAAATTATTTATAGACTGCTTCCCTGATTAATAGGGGTAATTTATGCCAGAAATAATTAATAACATAGATTTAAGTGCGGTTTTAGCAACGAAGAAAAAAGTAGAGTCCGAAGGAGGACATTTTTACCTAGAAAAGCACATCGATGGCGAATTCCATCTCGAGGGAAGCCCAATGTTCACTGCAGCACTGTCATCCCAACAAGCAACATTCACTATGGGTGCAGATGAGCCAGCTGTGTTGGGTGGAAAGGGTGTCTATGCTACTCCTCTGAACTATCTTATGTTTGGAGTTATGTCATGTTTCGCTTCGACAATTGTTGTTAATGCAACTCTTAAGGGAATCAAACTGAAGAAGTTGAAAATGAAAGGCCACCTATACTATGACATAGGACCAATGTTGACTCCCGGGGATTTTCCACTTGCGAAGGAGCTGAAAATTGAAGTGGAATCAGATCAAGATCTGAAGGAGATCATAAAACTCTCCAACAAATGTCCAGCCTTCTTCATAGTCTCCCACGGAATAAAGACAGAAGCAGTTCAGGTCTGAAAATTAAACACAATGCCTCTTGAAGAGGGATAGTGAAACCGTTTTTCAGCGGTTCCCCCCTCTAAGATACTGGTCTTGTCCAGTAAGCCAATCCTGTCTTATAGGACTGAACACATCCATGTCAATCGTGTCCTCGACTGCAGTTGCTTTGTGAGGGGTATTGGAAGGAATGACTAACACTTCTCCTTCCTTTACACTTATTTCTTTTCCACCTATCTCGAACAATAGTTCTCCCTTTACGATCCAAGTCAGTTGCTCGTTATCGTGATGATGCTCGGGAACCACACTTCCTTTCTTCAATCTTACCTCTGCCAGCATAACTCTATCTCCATAAATCAATTTCCGGGAAAGTACTTCACTCAATTTTTCGGATTTAGTTTCGTTCCAACTTGTCTTCCTTAGTTCGGCCATGAAATTTACATGAGTCGCTTTTATTTATTACTTTAGGGACCAAATGAATGTCGATTTTTTTTAACCAAAACTCAATAAATATCAAACATTAAAAGCGCATGATATTTCAAAACTAATTTGAGTGGGTGGAATAAGATTTTAGACCAGTTAAATATTATCTCAACAATTAAATTTAATACTAAGCAAAGACTAATTGTTCACATGGAAATTAAAAAGATTTTTGACTTGAGCGTAACCCTTAAAACACACATGCCACTTTGGCCAACGAACCCTTTGCTGAGCATTGCACCTATAGGAATTGCGGCAAGAGACGGATATAACGTGGAGTCTTATTCATCGGTGACGCACACCGGAACACACATCGACGCTCCTTACCACATGATTGAAAATATGACAACGGTAGACGAACTTCCATTGAGCCAGCTCGTTGGAGAAGGCTATATGATAAAACCGAAACTGGATGGCACTGAAATTACTCTGAAACAATTGAAGAGCAAATGGAATGAAGACTTTTCTGGAAAGATACTTCTGATCAACACAGGATGGGACAAGAAGAGAGGATATAACAGGGAGTTTCAATATGAATTTCCAGGGCTTGCACTGGATACAGTCGATTTCCTGATAAAAAATAAGATAAAAGTCATCGGAATTGATACCCTTGGGATAGAACCTTTCAGCCACTCTGACTTCAAGGTGCATAAAGCATTGCTCTCAAAAGGAATGGCTTTCATTGAAGACCTAGCCGGACTGGACCAACTGAAGGAGGGAAAGAAGTACTTGATAGCCGCACTGCCATTAAAACTCTTTAAGGCAAGCGGGTCGATGGCCAGAGTCATCGCCATGGATGTTTATTGATCTGGAGATAACAGAAAATTACGGAGACGACATCCTCGGATTCGAAGCAACAAAAATTTGGGAGGTGAAACTATCTCCAAAATTTTTGCTGACTTTGGACCAAGCACCTTCCCAACAATTTTCGGCGCCCTTCCAAAATGCAAAGAGTCCAGTCAAATCTCGAATTTACTTATAGATTCTCAGCAGTTTCACAAATTGATATTGTTGAAGAATTTGATTATATATTCGCAGAATATTCCCAATTATGTCAGAAACTACCTACATAAGAGATCTCAAAGGTTCTCCCTCACTCGAGGTAGTAAATTTAGTACTTCAGAAAGTTTCAAAAGGGGAAAAGATAACATCGCTTGCAATCGGCGAACCCGTGTACAAGACACCCCAAAAGATAATGGAAGTCGCCTTCGAGAGTATGAAGAATGGGGACACCCACTACACATCTTCATACGGCATACGAGAAGTGAGAGAAGCAATAGTTGAGAAAGTCAACAAGAAGAACAAGATTAAGGCAGGATTGGAGAATTCGATTTTCATAATGTCAAAGCAGTCTATCTACGCATCATTAATGGCCATAGCAGGGAGCAGATCCAAAGTTTTGATACCTGATCCCGGATATTTTTACACCGAACCAATACTTCTTGCAGGGATGAAACCAGTAAGTTATACCTCGAGCGAGGACCTATCGTTCAATCTCGACAATGTTCTCTCTCTGTTGGACAATGATACGGCAGCGGTCATGATCAATTCCCCTGGAAATCCCACAGGAAGGGTAATCGACAAGAAAAATCTTGAAAGACTTTACTCCGCGTGTAAATCAAAGGGTGTCAGGATAATCAGCGACGAGGCGTACGAAGATATCGTGTACAATGTGGAACACTTTTCAATAGGCTCCCTTGAGCCTGTTCCAGATTTAGTCATATCAATATTCAGTCTGTCAAAGAGCTATTCAATGACAGGTTGGAGGGCAGGATACACTATCGCGAACGAAGAGACCGTCTCCAATATTGCAAGGGTCATAGAACAGTCAACCACATGTTCTCCGCCATTTATCCAGAAAGCTTCCGCATTTGCATTGAAAAATGGTGATGAGTATATAAGAGAATTCAGATCGGATTTCAATAAGAAGAAGGAGCACGTTGAAAAGAGACTCAATGAGATTAGCCAGTTGAAGACATATCCGATAGAGGGTGCGTTCTATGCTTTCCCTTCTTATAAAGTGAAGATCAAATCCACAGAATTAGCAAAGGCGTTACTGAACGAATATCAGGTAGCAGTTTTGCCTGGAATTGCGTTCGGTGGTGCAGGAGAAGGACACTTCAGAATTTCTTTCGCAGGCTCATTCGAAACTATTGATCTCGGAATTGATGCGTTAGGTCGTTTCCTCGGTTCAAGAGCTAAGTCTTCCTCCTGAAACACTCGAGGGAGCTCCTGAGTTTCTAAAAGCAATCAGTTCAGTCAATATTCATTACCATCAGTAATTTCTGAAACCTTCATTCGAGCGACTAGAAATGAGAAGCACTCGAATTGAAATTTTCCACGGATCTTTATTCGGACTCCTTCACTTCCTGAAAATTGCTAATTTGATCTCTGTCATTTCCTCGATAGCGAATCTTATTCCTTCCCTACCAAGTCCACTGAGTTTCATTCCACCAAATGGCATCACATCCACCCTAAAGTCGGAGGTATCGTTGACCAAAACGGCTCCAAATTCCAGGCTCTGAACTGCCTTCATTGCTATGTCCAAATTGTGTGTATAAATGCCGGCCTGTAATCCATATGGAACGTCGTTAGCCATAGTGATAGCTTCTTCGAAACTCTGAATTGGCTGAAGAATTGAGACGGGGCCAAAGATCTCATTGTGCCAAAGGGTTTGGTCGTGTCGCACCTTGGTGACAAGTGTAGGTAGATAGAATCTCCCATCTCTCTTGCCCCCGATTAAAACCTCAGCTCCATTTTTCACCGCAGAGTTGACCTCTTTCTCTACCCTGATTGCTTCACTCTCAGCGATCATAGGTCCTACATCAGTGGTGTCGTCCAATGGATTCCCAACCTTCAACTTTGCAACTCCTTCGACCAATCTCTTAGAGAGGTCACCATAAACGTCCTTGTGGATCAGAATTCTCTGAGAATGTATACAATTCTGTCCTTGGGACTCCATAGCTGCATCGACTATCGCATCGGTGGCAATATCCAAGTCTGCATCGTTCCACACTATGACTGGTGAGTTGCTTCCCAGTTCCATGGAATACTTCTTTATTCCCGCTTTCTTGATCAACCTGTCAGCACCCTCAAGGCCTCCTGTAAATGTTACCTTCTTGATTTCGTCAGATTTGAGGAAGTAATCGGTGACTTCTCCTCCTCCAGGACCAATTACCGTCTGCATTGCATTTTCAGGCAGTCCGGAATTGTTGACTAACTCGTTAAGTTTGTATCCAGAGTAAGGAGTGAGGGAAGCAGGCTTGTTCACTATAGAATTTCCAGCAGCGAGAGCAGGTCCAACTTTGTGTGCTACTAGGTTAAGGGGGTCATTGAATGGAGTGACAGAAAAGACCGGCCCTATTGGGACTCGGTTGTAGAAAGCCCATCGGTTCTTGCCCCGTGATTCCACATCCATCGGTATGGTCTCTCCATAGATCCTCTTGGACTCTTCTGCAGAGAACAGCATTGTTATCGAAGCTCTTCTTGCTTCTCCTCTTGAGTACTTTATTGGTTTACCAGCTTCATTGGAT
>JAKBNO010000107.1 GCA_021831005.1 Thermoplasmata archaeon | reverse complement strand
GCTCGGCCAAACGAGACGATTTTTCTTCCACATTTCCGTCTATGAACACTCGTTTTCTCTTGGAAGGGGTAATCTCAACCAATCCCTTCACCAGGGTGAGCGATCCTTTGAGTCCTGTGACCTCTTCCCGTAAATTCAGCTCGGTTGAATTCCATATTTTTAGGTGAAATTCCGAGATTGCCCACTTCATTTTATCAAAATTCGGAAACCTCGGTTGCACTGCTCCCATTTCAACGCTTACCATTACAGGGCCAGAAGTTTCAACCGTTTCATGTCCACCCTTGATCCTTCTCCGCACCCTCAGTTTTCCTCCTTCGAACTTTACTGATGAGGCGAAAAGTACCTGCGGTATATCCAGAAATTCTGCAATCTGTCCGGGCAGTTGTCCAAGCGCAGCATCAGAAGATTCCTCTCCTGCAAGAATCAGGTCATAATCCCCGATCTTAGTTATGGCAGTCGATAGAACGAGCGCTGTGGGATATGTATCTGCTCCTCCAAAATTCCTGTCCGAAAGGAGGATTGCATCGTCTGCACCCATGGCTACACCCAGTTTGAGATAGTTCTCAAAAAAAGGAGGACCCATTGAAAGCAGAATCACTTTTCCTCCGTTCTTCTCTCTCAACCTGAGGGCAATTTCGATTGCAGTTTTGTCTGCGTCGTTTATCTGATTTTCTGCCTTACTTCTGTCCAGTCTCTTTGTCGCAGGATCAAAGATTACGTTCTCTGCTTTCGGGACGACTTTTACACAGACAATTATATTTCTCATATCTTCCCCTCCAGTTTCTTGATTACTGCAGGAATGATCTCAGCCGCATCTCCCACTACGCAATAGTCGGAATGATTGAATATTTCAGACTCTTTATCTATGTCAATGGAAATGACCGTCACGCAGTCTCTTATTCCCGAAGTGAAATGCTCTGAACCGCTCACTCCCAGGATCAAGGCAACCTTGGATTTCAGCGAGTAACCTGTTGTTCCAACCTGTAGTTCTCTAGGAACTATTCCCTTGTCGGCCAGCGGTCTTGTAACACCCACGTCAGAATGAGTGAGTTCTGCCAGCTTCCACACCAGAGAGAAGTCTCCCCCTACTCCGTTCCCTCCGACAATCGTCTTTTCTGACTTGGTAAGGTCCTTTGACTTGTTGATTTTTCTGTCTATCACTTTCACCCTATCTTGGACTTTAGAAATTTCAGGAACGACTTCGACGATCTCCCCTTTCTTTCCCTGATCGAAAACCTTGGAGAATGTCCCAGGTCTCACCGTTGACATTTGAGGACGTGCATTTTCACAAACGATCTCTGCCATTATTTTTCCACCGTATGCTGGAACACCGAATACGAGCAGTCCCTTTTCGTCCATTTTGATATTGATCGCATTAGCCGTCAGTCCTGTCCGGAGTCTTGCTGCGAGTCTTCCAGCCAGGTCTCTGCCATAGTAGGTCGCTCCGACCAGAAGTGCGGCAGGCAGCTCGGACGAGATCAAGTCGAAGAGGACCTTGACATAGAGATCGTTGGAATATTGGTTCAGTCTTTCGTGCTTCAGCAGAATCACTCTGTCCGCCCCATATCTTATGACATCTCGGACAACACCATCTTCCGGAGTTCCCAACACTATACCTGTGACGTTGTACCCGGAAGACTTCGCAATAACTGCAGATTTGCCAAGAATTTCCAGGGAAACATCTTCTATCTCGCTGCCGTCTCTTTCTACTACAACCCACAACTCCTTTTTTGTCATTTCAAATTCTCCCCCACAAACTCTGCAAGCTCCTTTACTTGAATTTTCACTCCATTCGTTTTCGCGCTGTCCAGTAGATTCATGTTGCAAATGGGACAGGCCGTTATCACGGTATCGGCACCGGTATCTCTTGCCTGCTCAATTCTGAAATCGGATAATCTCTTCCCCTCGAAGTCAATGAACATCCTGTTTCCGCCACCACCACAGCACAGACTGTCCTTTCCAGACGACAGCATCTCCTTGACTTCCACTTCCGGAAAGAGAGCGAACGTTCCCCTCAGGTCTTCGGATCCGTTCCCGTACCTGCTCACATAGCACGGATCGTGAATGGTGATCTTGCCATGTGCTCCATTCTCAATTTTCACTTTATCATCACGAATTAGGGAGTTCAGGAATTCCGAGTAGTTCTTCACTTCAATTTTCAACCCCCTCTTCTTGTAAACGGTATTGAACATGTTTCCGCAGTGTGGAGAGAATGCAACAACTGTCTTTGCACCAGTCTTCTCAAACTGTGCTATATTTTCATGAACCAGGTCATCCAGATAGTACTTTTCACCAGCATTCCTGATTGGTTCACCGCAGCACTTCTCTTCATTTCCAAGAATGCCAAAGTTCACTCCTGCCCTCTTCATAATGTCAGTCAGGGACCTCAACGATTTGTGGAGATTCTTGTTGTAGGCAGCGTCGCAGCCAACATAGAGAATGACATCAGTTCCCTCTTTGGCATCTTTCAGGTTGAGTCCATCTGCCCACTTCAATCTGTCCCCCTTCTTCCCTCCCCAGGGGTTCCCAGTTTCGTATATGTCCCAGAGCAACTTCACGATCTTGTCTGGTGCCTTCTGCTCCTCGAGTTCAAGCTGTCTGAGTCCCGTAATTACATTGACAATACTCACCTGTCTGGGGCACGATTCCTCGCAAAGCTTGCAGGTGGAACAGTTCCAGACTTTCTCTGAAATATCGAGGCCTATCTGAGCTCTTCTCATCAGGTTTCTGACGTCCATTCCCTCCTCTCCCATGTACCCCAATGGACAAGCGGCTGTGCAGACACCGCACTGGAAACATTCGTTGCCATCATACCCGGTTAGGTTGATTACTTTCTCCCATCTCGAGTCGTCAATTTCTAGCGTCTTACCACCCCCTTCAGTTTGGATTCTGTACCCACTATCTCTTCCTTCGAGAGTGATTTGATGAGTGCGTCCATCTCCCTGATCTTCGACGCGAATCTGTTTCCTTCCGCAGCGCTTACCCACCATAGCTGCAATCTATCAGGATTGACCTTCTTGGCCTCGAGGAAGCGCTTCCACCTGTCAACCCTCTTCTCGGTGTATTCGTTAGCGTCAATATAATGGCAGTCGTTTATGTGGCAACCCGTCACGAGAACTGCGCCGGGGTTCTTTGAGAATGCATACATAACCAGCTTCTGCGAAATTCGACTCGAACACATCGTTCTGATAACCCTCGCACTGGGGGGATACTGGATCTTCGATATCCCTGCCTGGTCGGCACCGGCATATGAACACCAGTTGCAGGCGAACACGACCAGTTTTTCTTCGGGCTTCTCGGCCGTAGCTGCATCTATCTGCGTCATTATCTGTGAGTCCGTGAAATTTGGCATCGAAATCGCTCCTTCTATGTTGCACTCTGCAACACAGTTTCCACAACCCATGCAGGCTGCTGGAACGAGTTCGATCCACTTGCCTCTCTCGCCCTTGATCGCACTGTACGGACAGACGTCCGCGCACCTCAAACACTTGACGCACTTTTCCTTGTCGATCTGAGGTATGATTGGTTCCTTGTTGATCTTGCCCCTGAACAGTAACTTTGCCGCCTTTGTTGCGGTTGCGTATCCCTGGGCCATGGACTCCTTCACTCCCTTTGGTCCCTGCGCTGTCCCGGCCAAAAACACTCCCGCCACTGCCGCCTCCACTGGACCCAGCTTTGGATGTGATTCCAGTAGGAATCCCTCCATGTCCCTGGACAGCTTCAGTTGAGAAAATATCTCTTCTTCCCTTGGCTTCATCCCTATGTTCAGTACCAGATGATCAACGGGAGCCTTCATCTTGGATGACGAAAGCTCGTCGACGAACGTCACGGATGAGCCGTCGAATTCGAGGGACTGATCCGGAGGTTTCAACGGATCGTATCTGAAGAACTGGACTCCCTGACTCCCAGCCTTTCTGTAGAGATCCTCCGCGTTCCTTTCGTACGTCCGGATGTCCTTGTAGAATATCCTTACTGTTTTCCCCTTTTCCTTGAGGTCGATAGCCTGCTGAAGCATTGTTGAACAGCAGAACCTCGAACAGCCCTTCTCTCCGCTCCTCGACCCAACACACGAGATAAGTGCATACTTTTCACCCTCGAGTTTTGAATAATCCTTTTCGAGGTCGAGTGACGTTAAAACGGCTGGATCGTTACCGTATCCGAATTCGGTTGGCTGATATGGCTCAGCACCAGTCGCGATGATTATCGCCCCCGCATCTATCTTCTTTCCATCCGAAAGAGTTGCGGAAAAATTACCCACAAAGCCAGTTATCTCCTTTACTGTCGTCGATGTGTGCACTATCGCTGACGACTTGTTGAGGTCCCTTTCCAGTCGTGCGAGGATCTCTTCCCCCTTGGCTGGAGACGGAGAAACTGTATCGATTGAATTCAAAAGACCACCGACCTTGTCACTCTTCTCTATGAGATGCGTCTCAATTCCCATATTCGAAAGCGATGTTGCAGCGGCTATACCGGCTGGTCCACCCCCAATGACTAGTCCTGCCCTGACCACAGGGAATTCTATATCGTTCATTGCGGTCAGTAACCTTGACTTTGATACGGCCATATCCACCATGTCAACCGCCTTCTCTGTTGCCAGCCTCTTTTCACTCTTGTGGACCCAGGAGTCCATGTTCCTGACATTAGCCATCTCGAAAAGGTACGGGTTCAGGCCCGCTCTTGAACACACCCTCTGGAAGGTCACACCGTGTGTCTTGGGGGAACAGGCACCTACTACCACCCTGTTCAGCTTCTTTTCTTTTATCTTCTCAACTATTGAATCCTGTGTACCGCCTGCACAAGTGTATTTGTTTTCTTCCACATATACAACGTTCGGAAGTTGACCTATCTTCTCCTTCACGTGCGGAACGTTGACCGTCCCCGCAATGTTAGAACCGCAATCGCAGAGGAAGACTCCTATCCTGGGTTCGCCCGAGACATCCAGAGGAGGCGGAGGAGGATCTTCAATCCACTCCCTGTTCTTCACGAACTTCAGAGCTTTTGATGATGCAGCCGCACTCTCAGTAACGCTATCCGGAATATCCTTCGGTCCGCTCGCACAACCTGCCACATACACCCCTTCTCGAGTAGTTGAAACGGGATCCTCTTGTTCATTCTTGAAGAAGCCATCCGGTGAGAGCTCAATACCCAGGACTTTTGCAAGCTCGCCTGTCCCTTTCGAAGGAATTGAGGCAGTTGCGAGGACCACCATGTCGTAGCTTTCCACTTTCAGAGACCCATCGTCTGTGGCATACCTCACATCTATGTGATCTCCCTTCCTCTTGACAGATGCCGGTCTGGATCTGATGTATTTTACATCCTTCTGTGATCTGGAGTACAGTTCATCGAACCCCTTTCCATAGGCCCTGATGTCCATATAGAGTACTGTGACATCTTTGATTCCGTGTTCCACTAGCTGCGACGCTTCCTTTATCGAGTACATGCAGCAAGTCCTTGAACAGTACGGCACTAGCCTTTCGTCCCTCGACCCCGCGCACAGGACGAACAGCACTTTTTCTGGATGCTTCCCGTTGGAAGGCTTGATTATTTCCCCATCCGTGGGTCCGGATGCATTCAGCATTCTTTCCAGCTCGTAAGAGGTGAGGATATCAGGATCAGAAGAGTATCCAAATTCGTGGAGGAGGGATGCGTTGAAGAGGTCGAAACCTGTCGAGACTACTATTGACACGACTTTTTCTTTTATCACCTTCGGACCCATGTTGAAGTCTATCGCTTCAGGACCACAAGCGTCAGTGCACCTACCACACGGTAGATAATTAGGGGGTTCATTCAGACAACTCTCTATGTCTATCACATAGGGTCCGGGCTCCGCTTGGGAGAAGGGAGTGTGTATTGCCTTCCTTGCACCTACTCCTGCGTCGAACTCGTTCTTTCTGACCTGGGGACAGGCCTGTACGCACAGGTCGCACCGAGTGCATGCATCCGTCACAAATCTCGGTTTCTGGTTAATCGTTATTTCGAAATTCCCCTCCGTCCCCTTCACCTCTTTGACTTCTGCAAGTGTCAGAACGGTGATGTTCTTGTTGTGAGTGACGTCGCTCATCTTGGGAGCTTCTATACAGATGGAACAGTCGAACGTTGGGAAATTCTTGTCAAGTGCTGCCATCTTCCCTCCTATTGATGCCGACTTCTCTACCAATATGACTTCTGTCCCGGCTTCCGCAAGATCGAGAGATGCCTGGATCCCTGCGATCCCGCCTCCTATAACTAGTACCTTATCTGCCAAACTTCATCCCCTCCTCAAAACCTTTCTCGAAACAAGCGATATTGGCGTCAACATACTTTGGAAATCTCTTGGTTATGGCTCTCCTCCCAGACTCCTCCGAGAAAATTTTAGTCAGTCCTGAAAAAGCCCCCATCATGACTACATTTGCGCCCTTCGGGTTTTTCAGTTCCTTTGAAATCTGTATCGCGGATATTTCCGTGGTCTGCTTCTTCCACTCGTCGGGTACTGAAACGAGACTCAGTTCGGTGAGTATCTTGGTGTTGGGAATCAGGTCTGAGACGTTAACGTCCAGTCCCTCCTGGGAAAGAGTCACGAGATAGTCGATCTGTTCTGGGATTGGATAGTCAACAGTATCGTCGCTGATAACCATGTTGGCCTTGGACCAACCTCCCGTAACATATGGGCTGTATTCTTCAGTCATCAATACGAATTTTCCATCCTCTACTGTTGCCTCACCGACAAGTTTTGCAAGCGTTATTATTCCCTGTCCTCCCATGCCGTACATCCTTACTCCAAACCTCATTGTCCACCCCCCCTAATTCTGTCAATGAGCTCGTGTTCCAGCGTTATGTACGAAGCTCTCTTTCTGTTAACGAAGTCTCCAAGGACTATATCCTTCCCATGAAAAGGATCGATGGATATGTCTTCCAGCTTTGCGTCGTTCTGCACGACGGAACTCTTACGGTAGAATTCCATTTCCTCAAATCCATCTTTGAATCCGTTGAATTTACCGAAGTTTGGCGGACACGGAGATAGCACCTCAATGAATGCGAACCCCTTGACGTCCATGGCTGTCCTGATAGATTTAGTGAGCTGTCTTGGATGCATCACGGTCCATCGTGCAACGTATGAGGCACCGAGTGCGGATGCAATGTAAGGCAGGTTGAAAGTCGGTTCAATGTTGCCGTATGGGGTCGAGGCTGATTTGGAAGTTAGTGGAGTCGTCGATCCGTGTTGACCTCCGGTCATACCGTAGTTGAAATTGTTTGAACAGATGACTAGCAGATCCATGTTTCTCCGAGCGGCGTGAATGAAATGGTTCCCCCCTATGTTGAAAAGATCTCCATCTCCGCTTATCACCGTCACCTTCAGATCTGGATTCGCGATTTTCATTCCCGTTGCAAAAGGTAATCCCCGACCATGGGTCGTGTGGTACGTGTCCAGGTTTGCATAACCGGGAATTCTTGCCGTACATCCTATACCCGAAACCAGCACGTGGTTATTCTGGGGAATCCCGGATTTCTCCAACGCGTTCAAATAGCACTGAAGTTCTATTCCTAGGCCACAACCCGGACACCAGACGTGTGGAAACCTCTCCTCCCTTATAAGTTCGTGTTTGGGATGATATTCCACTTCTGTCATTTCAGACACCTCTCTATTTCTTTCAATATGACCCTGTAATCTGGTACAGCACCTGGAGGAAAATGCATCTCCTTTGTTTCGGTCTGACTGTACTCTCTGACCGAATGCGAGTACTGTCCATAATTGATCTCTGGTACAATAAATTCCTTTGACTGTTCCGCAAGCTGCCTTATTCTTTTCTCTGGGAAAGGCCACAGGGTGATCGGACGGAACATTCCAACCTTGAGACCCTCTTTTCTCGCTTCCTTCACTGCCCGTTTAACCGATCTGGAAGTGATTCCATAAGCAACGACTACCAGTTTTGAATCTTCAACGAGGAATTCTTCGTACTTCACAATCTTGTCTTCATTCTTTCTTACCTTGTTCAAAAGATGCTCAAGCATCTCCTTCTCCACAGAAGACTCATTTGAAGGATAACCCCTCTCGTCGTGCGTCAAGCTATCGACGTTGCCCCGGAATCCTGTTCCGGCCGCAAACATTGGTGTGAAATCTCTGGAGTAGTCATATACACCCTCGTTTCCATTCCGGGTCTTTCTGGTCTCTCTTTGGACTATGTGATAATCTTCCATGTTTTTTACTTCCAGGATCTCCGTGAGATGTCCAACAACTTGATCTGACGCAACTATCACGGGTTGCCTGTAAGTCTCCGCTGCATTGAATGCTTCTATCTCCAGGTCGAATGATTCCTGGACGCTGTTTGGAGCATATGTTATTGGAGCGAGATCCCCGTGGGAACCCCACCTGGTCTGCATGACATCACCCTGCCCAACTCTGGTAGGTATCCCCGTTGAAGGGCCTCCCCTCATTTCGTCCAGAACCACGGTTGGAGTTTCCGTTATGACCCCGAGACCTATATTCTCCTGCATCAAAGAGAACCCTGGACCTGAGGTCGCGGTCATGCTTTTTGATCCTCCATTCGAAGCGCCTAAAATGGCCGCCATGCTAGCGATCTCGTCTTCCATTTCTATGAAGTGTCCACCTATTTCCGGCAACCTGATGCTCATCCTTTCAAGTACTTCGCTTGAAGGAGTTATTGGGTACCCTGCAAAGAAACGGCAACCTGCATGAATGGCACCTTCTGTAAGTGCAAAATTACCGTCAGCGAAATATTTCCCGGGTGGCAAGAAGTTCATTGAATCTTCACCTCTTTTACAAAAATTGCAAAATCCGGACAGATGCTCTGGCACATTCCGCATGCAACACAAGAATCCTTCTTGTCCTCTCTTACCCTCACAGGGTGGTAGCCATAAACATTCACTTCTGGTGAACGTTCCAGAACCTGATTCGGGCAATAATTGGTACAGTAGTTGCACTCCTTACATCTCTCAGGAAAGATATGGATCTCCCCCTTAGGTACGGCGAATCTTCCAAAATTTACAGGTTCCCGCCATATCTCTCTCTGATTTTCAGAAATCTTAGGTTCCTTTATCATTATAGTCCCTTTTAGATCTAAACATTTATCTGAAATCTATATAAATTGATTGCGTTTAGCGAACCTGAATTATTCAAGTTGACTAAACATTTTCTTCCCTCTCTGTCGGAGTGAATGAGTATGGACCCAAATTTTGAGTCAGATAGTTTGTTGGAGAAAGCCTACTGGAATTGTAGTGAACTCTATTACGGTCAAAGATGAAAGAGATATGCACAGTAAAGGGAAAAGATTAAGACTCGCTGAGCAGATGGCGCCTTTCAAGCAATTCTTTGCAGAACTGGGGAATAGTGGTATAACGGTAGAAGTCGAAGAGACTTTGTGACTAGAACTTAACATGCGCAATTAGAACGGTGGTGCCTCCCTTAGGTTCCTAGTTCGTTCATTGCTTTGATATTATCTCGGGACAGACACATTTATAGCGCAGGTCAGTTTGAGCCATTAGAGGACCTATGACTGCTCCAAATATTAGCACAAATGGAAGTAGATTACCGAATCAACCACGTTTTTCTGAGAGCAACATGGACAGAAGTGTAGATCCCCGGAAGGATTTCTACAGGTACTCTGCAGGAAAGTGGATGGATAACAACCCTATCCCTTCAGATAAATCAGAATGGGGTTCATTCAATGAACTGGTAGAATGGAACAGGAGCGTCTTACTCTCTATCGTTGAGGATTGCTCAACGGAGAGTACCGGGACCAATAATTTTAACAAGAAATTGGTCGGCTCCTTTTACAAATCGGCCATGGATGAGAAGACAATTAATGAGCTTCGTTTCTCTCCCATAGACGACATCTGGAATCTCATATCTGGCATAAAGTCCACCGAAGTTTTAATCGAACTCATCCCAATTCTCCATCTTGAAGGTGTGTCTGTATTCTTTGATGTAAGCTCCGATGTTGATGCTAAAAATAGTACTCTCTACACTCTGTATCTCTCTCAGGGCGGAATAACCATGCCCGAAAGGGATTACTATCTTCTAGATTCCTTTGCAGAAATTCGGGCCAAGTATCTGGAACACATTGCGAGAATGTTTATCCTCAAGGGCACGGACGAAGATACTGCAAAGAGATGGGCAAAATCGATTCTTAGTCTGGAGACAAAGTTAGCCAAGATCAGCAGGAGCGCGGCAGCTCTACGAGATGTGGAAAAGAACTATAACAGAATAGATTTCGACGCCCTCGCTTCGAGGTTTGGAAGCCTGAAGCTGGTGAAATATGTTTCAGTTCTTGGAGTACGAGGAGTATCATACGTAATTGTGAGGCAACCCGAATTCTTCGATTATCTGGAAAGGATGTTTTCCGAGGTGGACGTGGAGGAAATGCGCGTGTATCTTTACTGGCGTCTGTTGGCTGGATATGCACCGTTCCTTCACGATGAGGTCTATAATGAAAGTTTCGACTTTTTTGGCAGGAAACTTCGGGGTCAGGAACAGCCAGAGCTGAGATGGAAAAGGGTGCTTCGTCAGATTGATGTACAGATCGGAGAAGCCTTAGGACAGATGTACGTAGAGAAGCAATTTGACGAGATTGCTCATTCGAAATCACTGGAACTTGTGAACGATCTCATATCGGTCTTTAGAGCGAAATTGAAGAAAGCAGATTGGATGACAGAGAACACCAGAGCAAGGGCCATCGAGAAGCTGGATGCAATAAGAGTGAAGATCGGGTATCCAGATAAGTTCAGGGACTATTCTGAACTTAGGATCGAAAGTTCGGACTACCTTGGGAACATGCGGAGATCCGAAAAATTCGAAATCAAGAGACAGGTTACAAGGGTTGGAAAGGCCGTCGATAGGTCTGAATGGGAAATGACCCCATCCACCGTCAATGCTTATTACTCTCCCGAAAGGAATGAAATCGTTTTTCCAGCTGGAATCCTTCAGCCTCCCTTTTTTGATTCCAGCCTAGATGATGCCGTTAACTATGGTGCCATTGGGGCGGTTATTGGCCACGAGATTACCCATGGCTTCGACGATGAAGGCAGACATTTTGACTCAATGGGGAACATCCTTGAATGGTGGACGGAGGAGGATGCACTAAAGTTCAATGAAAAAGCGGAGAAGGTCAAGAAGTTTTATGGGTTACAGGAACCTCTTCCGGGGATTTTCATCAATGGAGAATTAACACTGGGAGAGAACATAGCTGACCTGGGAGGGGTAAGTATCGCTTACGAAGCTCTGCAGCTACACTATAAGAGAAGACCAGAACGGAAGGTTACGGTAGATGGTCTCACTCCAGACCAGCGTTTCTTCATTGCATATGCACAGGTGTGGAAATCTAACATAAAGGAAGAGACACTCCGCATGGGTCTGACAATGGATCCTCATTCTCCAGAAAGATACAGGGCGATTGTACCAGTCATGAACCATCCTGCTTTCGATGCCGTATTCCCGCCTGGAGTTGCGCGGGGAGATGTGATTAGGGAAAGAATTGGGGTCTGGTGAAAATTCATCTAAACTGAGACAGCAGAATTAAATTCAAGAAACAATCTAAGTTAAGATTCCCTGTATCTTGATTCACAGAGAATGAGCCAGTCCAATGCGCTTCAGATGCGATGATATGAACACTCTTAAATTTCTAAACGTAATGAGGTTTTTATAAGGATGAACACAAAGATTCGCTCATTAGCTTTCACTTCCCTCAGCCATTTTTCTGTTGATGGCAATGCTCTCCTTTTCCCCGTACTGATCATCTATTACGAAGAAATAGGACTGTCCGCCTTCATAATAGGATTAATGCCTGTTCTGTACAACCTCATCTCCGGCGCTTTGAGCGTATATGTTGGATCCTATGCAGATAGAGTAGACAAGGACACTTTGATTCTCACCTTGGGAATATTCTTGAATGGCGTTGCTGCCCTCGTATTTTCCCTCCCATTCATATTTAGGGGAGAAGCTTATGAATTTCTCATTCTGGGGTCTGTACTGTTGGGAATAGGTCAGTCTATATATCATCCAATCGGAGCAACAATACTTTCGCACACTTATGGACCCAAAGAGTCTCCTTCGTACCTTGGAATTAACGGATCATTTGGGAGCTTGGGAAGGAGCGCCTTTCCTTTTATGGTTGTGTTCATAATTGCACTTTTGGGAAACGTTCTGGGACTGGATTTGATTGTTATATACTTTTTGGTAGCTGCTCTTCTCATTTTCCTCGGTCTGAAATTCTTTAAAAGAAAAGACTATCAGATAAAATCTCCCGTGATACAAAAACAGCCTGAAAGCAGCGTGTCTATTAAGGGTGCCATTCCAGCTTTCTTGGTAATGCTGGTTGTGATCGTTTTTCTTAGGTCAATGTTCATTATGTCGATCAACACGTACATGCCTTCCTACTTGGTTGGTCTCTTCCATTCCAAAAAAATCATGGCATCTGTCCTTAGTTTTGCACTTATCGCACCCGTCGTCGGTCAACCGATCTTCGGGTACTTAACTTCGAAATTTGGGGGGAAGTTCACGATAACAATTACTTCTATAGGTCTGGTAATTTTCTTCGTGCTATTCCTGTTCTTGTCAAAGGGTCTAGTAACGATACTGGTTACCTACACCTTCTTTGCTTTTTTTGCGTTCACTGGATTCCCTGTTCTAATGGGATATGTTTCTCAAGTTGTGCCCAGGGAGAAATCGACAAGTGCAAATGCAATGGTATGGGGAGTGGGGAATACTCTTGGGGCAAGTACTGGCATTTTCCTCTTCGATGGGCTCCACCTATTCACCAGCATGTATAACGCTTTCATTGTGCTGCTTTTCTTCGCGATTGTCTCGGCTGTCCTTGTAATATACATTCCAGGGAAGGCCAAGATTTCCGCAATCAAGGAAAGAGATTCAATATAAATTCGGGCACACCATGTATTGGCCAAACGAAAAACATTCGCTGGTAATAAATGGACATCAGCGAGAAAAGTAATTGTAAACCTCGGATGCACGACTCCGTGTTTGCAATAGAAATTGTTTGTCACGGGATTCATTACCATAAACTCTGCAATGGCTGTCTTGACACCCCTTCTGGTAAACGAGTTCAGTTAGCATAAGTGCCAAAGTTCGATGACGCTGAGGAGGAGTGATCTTGGGTTTTTAATCCAAACAAATCTGGTTTGAAATTGCCTGGGCTGACAAAACCTATATCCAGATCTTCAATTATATCTCATGGATTTCGGCATAATCTCGCTCGGAAATCATGCTGTATCGAGGGTGATACCAGCTATAAGAGATACGGGATCAAGAATAACGCACGTTTATTCTACTGACCGTTCTAAGGGAGAAAGGATCTCAAAAGAACTAGGAGCGGAATATTCATCCGAGTTGGGTGTATTCCTCAAGAAATCTTTTGAAGCTGTTTATATTTCATCTCCGAATTATCTTCACTTTTTGCACGCCAAAATGTCATTTGAATCGGGCAAGTCAGTCCTTTTGGAAAAACCAGCGACGCTAAAAGTCCAAGATACGGAGACGCTTTCCGGATTATCGAAGAGAGAGGGACTTAGATTTGCAGTTGGTTTCCACTTAAGGTTTCATCCTGCGATTGGTGAAGTCAAAAGGAGTATTTCATCTGGCCTAATAGGTGAGCCACGATTCGCATTTGGAAAGTGGACAAGGAATTCCTCCCAATATAACACGACAATATGGAGGGGAAAACCTGAAATGGCTGGAGGTGGGTCTGTGGTGGGAATAGGAGTCCACGTATTCGATAGCTTCGTTAACCTGTTCGGAAAGGAAGTGGAATCTGTCAAAGCATTCAATTTTCCAAAGTGCTCAGTTGTGGAAGACACGATGCACTCGACCTTTGATTTTAGGAATGGTGTCATA
>JAKBNO010000087.1 GCA_021831005.1 Thermoplasmata archaeon | reverse complement strand
AATGGATTTTAGACATAAGAACCCCAAAGAGATTGACTGAATTTTTCGTCTTCAGAATCTGGTTCCTCACTCTTTAATCTCGGTTGGACTGGGGAAGGAATCCGGTATCTCCTTTCCTTCCATGTCGTAATATGTCGTGGAATAGGGCCCTCCTTCGTAGTTGGTCAACCTTTGAGGAACTCTCTGTATTTTGCCCAGCTCCTTCAGGTAAAGCAAGATTCCCATGCTCGCTCTTCCCGAATCTCCCACACCGCTGATGATATCCTTCCTCTTGTTGGTGATGTCACCCCCAGCGAATATCCCCGGGTAGCTTGTCATGTTGTACTGGTTTACAACAAGATCCCCCGTCGGAGTAGTAGACAGCTTCTCCATTATTTCACCCGGGATGAAAGATAAATCTTCCCTCTGACCCGTTGCCTCGATTATGGTATCAACTTCTAGGGAATACTCCTTGTCCTTGACTGGTACTGGCTGCCTTCGTCCCCTTCCCGAGTCAACCATCTGGTTCCTCCAGTACTTCAGGGCTTTCACTTTCCCATTCTCTCCGACATACTCAAACGGGCTAGTTTCCCAGTCGAAAATGACCTTCTCCTCCTCCGCTTCTTCCAGCTCTTCAAACGCGTTGCTGGAGGGGTAGCCCGGCCTATCTATCGCTGATCTCCTGTACATCATAGTGACCTTCTTCGCCCCAAGTCTCAGTGATATTCTGGCAGCGTCGTAGGCCGTGAATCCTCCCCCTATGATGGCGACATTCTCTCCGACGTCTATTTTTTCCCCACTGTTGATCTTATTGAGGAATTCCAGGGCGTGGTAGACTCCCTGAAATTCTTCTCCCGTGATCTTGATCCTAGTCGGTTTCCAGTTCCCCGTAGCAATGTAAACTGCCGAGTTTTCTTTCAAAAGCTCTTCAAACTGGACGTCCTTGCCAATTCGAGTGTTATAAAATATACTGGAGCCGTATGAGAGAATGTGCTCAGCTTCCTTCGTTATGGCTTCTCTGGGGAGTCTGAAGGGGGGAATGCCATGAACCATTACACCCCCGGGTCTGTCGCTTGCTTCGTAAACATTCACTCTTATGCCATTAATGGAGAGATAGAAAGCTGCAGTCAGTCCAGTTGGGCCTGCCCCGATTACTGCTACGCTGGGATGACCCCCTAGGTCCTGGACCTTGACTTTCAGAACTTCCTTGTAATCTGGAGTGTTTTCCGAGATGTACTTCTTGATGTGTCTGGTCGCTATGGAACCCTTGTTGTCTTCAAGTATGCACCAATCCTCGCACGGATGGGGGCACACGTCTCCGCAGACCTCTACGAAGGGTAATTTTTCAAAATTTATCTTCAATCCGTCTTCTATGTTTCCATTCGCCATGGCAATCTGATAACCTGGTATGTCAATCCTTGCAGGGCAACCCTGAATGCAGAGACCGCATCCGAGGCATCTTGAGCTCTCTGCAACAACCTCTTCTAGTGTGTAGGGAACCAGAGTCTGCAGATCGAGGGAGCGCACTCTCTTGTCGGCGTCAAAGTGCTTGATTGGGACCCTCTTATAGTCAACGTACTTCAATAAATGTCACTCAATTTAAAGTTAACGAACCTTAATAAGATTTATCTCGCGTCAGCGGCTATTGGCGAACAAAATAATCGGGTCTATTCTGACTTGCAGATTCAATTTTTATTGTTGCTACAACACAAAATAAGGAAAAGCGTTTTTCATTTTTAACTCATGTGAGCGAGAAGTCCCCTTTTGAAAGATGGGGGATGAGAGCGAACAAACGATTTATAAATACATCTACACTGTCTATAACTAATGATAACAGCTACCAAAGCAAAACTTTATCCAACAGATAAACAAAAAGTATTGTTGGAAAAGCATTTCGGCAGTTGCAGATTCGTTTACAATTATTTTCTGTCTGAAAGGGACAGATACTACATTGCACACAAGGATGCAGAGAAATCATCCCTGAATTACATGGATACGCAGAACATGCTTGTGGAGTTGAAGAAGAAATACCTGTGGCTGTATGAAGTAAACTCGCAGTCCCTGCAAATGTCCTTGCGATTTCTTGATAATGCGTTTACAAGTTTCTTTCACAAGAACGGTGATCATCCCAACTTCAGGAAAAAAGGAAACAATGATTATTTTGCAATCCCCCAGCACATGCAAATAAAGGGTAGCAGAATATATTTTCCCAAATTCAATGAAGGGATATACTTCAAGGGTTCTGAAAATAAACTTGAGGAAATAAAGGAAATAAAACAGATAACCATAACAAAGAGTGCAGGTAATTACTACTGTTCTATGATATATGAGAACAACAGAGGCATGCCTGAGAAAATACCGTTAAGCAACAAGAACGCAATAGGCATCGATTTGGGCATAGAAAAATATGCAACCTTGTCCAACGGGGTAGCAATAGAGAACCCAAGATTTGTGGATAGTGCAGAAGAAAGGATAAAAAGATTGCAAAAGCAATTGAACAGGAAACAAAAAGGTTCAAGAAACAGGACAAAACAGATACAGAAGATACAGAGAAAATACAAGAAATTACGAGATACGAGAGATGATTTCCTGAACAAGGTATCTACTGCGATAGCCAAGCAGTATGATACCATTGTCATAGAAGACCTCAACGTTCAGGGAATGCAACAGAACCACCACATGGCAAAGCATATAGCCGATGCATCATGGCACAAATTCAGGGTAAAATTGGAATGGAAAACGGAAATATACGGAAAGAACCTGATAAAGATAGGCAGGTTTGATCCATCAAGTAAGCTATGTTCTGATTGCGGGAACTTGAAACACGATCTGGAACTATCGGACAGGATATACCGCTGCGATACCTGTGGTCTTGCCATCGATAGGGACTACAATGCTTCAAGGAATATAACAAAAATAGGAATGATAAAAGTAGGGTTGGTGCAACCCGAATTCACGCCTGTGGAGATCGCAACATCGGGCATGCATGGAATATATCCATACAGGCAGATGTCGATCATTGAATCAGGAAGCCCCATCCATTAGGTTGGGGTAGTTCACCCAGAGTTAAAATTATTATACTTGGTTGTTAATGGTTAGAACGTTGAACAAGAAAAAGAATGTCGGCGAAGTAATATCAAACAAGAACTACGATAATGTACGTCAGGAACTCATGGTCAAGGCTAAACAGCTCTACTGCGAACTACAGGATAATTTTGATGACCTTGCTAAAACGGCCAAAGGGTCTAACGTGAAACTCTTGCTGAACGATTTTGCCAAGGAGGCCGGTCAAGACTGTAAGGAACTGGACGCGGTCTTGTCAGGAAGCTCCACCGTAAACGTTGAAA
>JAKBNO010000062.1 GCA_021831005.1 Thermoplasmata archaeon | reverse complement strand
CAGTAAAGGATGTGCTGAATGCCACTCTGGAAGAAGTCACCGAACAATGCAGCCCCTACAGGGGAAACCACGAGAGATATGTGGGGAAGGGACCCGTCTCAATTCGCAAGAGAGGTAGCTCCAGAATTTGTCGTGGGGGAAGGTGGCCAGAGAGCTTCCCCAGAAAAATACATCCTGACCATGTGCCACGTGTGCCACCTCCAGCTTTTTCCGAAGAATGAAGTCACGCAGTTTTTCCCTGCTGCAGTTCATTCAGAGAACACACAGTACAATACTGCAGGAGGACTTTCGCTGTGTGAGAGACACTACAATCTTGTGAACGAACTCACACGGAGGCAGATACCCGTTGACAAGTGGCCAAGTCAGCTCATAAGAGGCATAGTCACATATTCGAGGGAACAACTTCAGCTCGCCAGGGACTCAATAGCCGGAGCTCAGAGGGGGCTATCGACTGTGCAGACAACGAGGACCGTAATGACTCCCGCACCCATTATAGGCAACGCTTATTCACCCGTTACGGCAGGGACGGGGACCGGATCGTTCACCAATTATTTCTTTGCATTTCCAGTGCAACGCCAGGTGGTCGACCAGGATGGAGTGAACACCTTGAGTATCCTACAGAACTCCATCGAAGTGAATCAGCAGCGGGTGGCACACTTCAGTGAGCAACTCTCAAGGTACAGCGAACTTCTCGACAGAACCAGAAGAGAAAATCCTCCGAGGTTCTTGACGGACATCAGGTGTGGCCAATCAGAGATGCCTCTTGGCACAGAGACATGCATATGGTGCGGCAAGAATCAGGGGTACTCGGGAGACATCACTCCGGTAAACGTCCTGGTGGAGGATGTTGACCCAATGGGCGTGGTTCCTGTCTATGTAGATAGGACAGGAACCGAAATAATGAATCAGGAAGAAGATGATTCATATGAAGATACCGACGATGATACGGATAACGAAAGTGATGAGGAAGAGGACGAGAGCATGAGTGAGGAAATGAACGATGTCTTCTGCACTCAGTGTGGAATGCAACTCTCCGATCCCAGATCGAAATTCTGTGACAATTGCGGAGCGGAAAACGAATCAAAAACTACTCCAAATACTGTCACGGGAGAGAGTGGAAATACGAGACTGCCAGAGGCAAATCACAGCCATACCCAAACAGGTTCTCATGAAGAAGCGAGTTCAGCAAACCACAGTGCTCCGATTCCGCAATTCTCGGAAGAATCTCCTGCTCCATTCGAACCCATAAAATTCTGCCCGGAGTGTGGGAAGAAACTGCCATTTGAAAGTGTCAAGTTCTGTCCCTACTGTGGTGAAAAGATACCAAACCCTAGGAAAACGTGAACTAGGTAAAAATATGGATCTGACCCGAAGACTATTTTATAGATCCACTGAAGCATCCGACTATGCGAGTTCTATTTGTGCGAGATAAACTCTAAAGCATCATTGATTTCCTTGCTGGTGAATTGGCAGGACTTGTCATCGCATACCTGAATATTGTCAATTCCAGGTGTGAGTAAGACTTCCGGCAGGAAAGTCTTCCCCAGATAAGATAGGAATTGCTCCCTGAATATTTCAGGAGTCTCGATCTTCATTTGCTTCCCTCTGAACAAAAGCGCAGATAGAAGGTAAACAGAGGAGAGAGGATTTCTAATCATTTCGTTTCTCCTCGAGTGGAGTATTGATTCGCTGAAGTCCCTGTATTCTTCTACCCCGGTTGCCATGTACAGTTTTTCAAGCACCACGTACAGGATCGACTCGCCTGAAGGATAAATGATATCAAGCCTGTCTTTGTTCCTCGATATGGATTTGTACATTCCTTCTCCACTGGTAAAGAATCCTCCATCCTTGGTGTCGAAGAACTTTTCTCTAGCAGAATTAATCTTCTCGATCGCTTCAGAAAGGAACTTCTTGTCCCCCGTGTCTTCATACAGATCAAGCATCAGTGCGGAGTAATAAGCGTAATCTTCGAGCAACCCGTCTACGCCTTTCCTCCCGTTTCGCACAGTTCTGTAGAGAGAGTCTCCCTTGGAAAACGATTCAATAACTTTTCGAGATGTCTCGATTATCTCTTTGAAATGCCTCTTTGAACTCGATATTGAAAAAGCAAGTTCTGCAGAAAGAATCATGCAGTTCCATGAAAGTATCGCCTTATCGTCCTTCTTGGGAATTCCCCTTTTGTTTCTAGCTTCAAGAATTACCAAATTTAATTCTCTCAGAGCCTTTATCTTTTCCTTTGAAACATTGAAGAGTTCTCTCCTTCTGAATACTATCCGATTTTCCGCATCTCTATCGAAATAATAGCTCTCCTCGATCTGTTTCCTCGTTTGGGGGTCAAAGTTTTCCTCCAGTTCCTTTTCAGTCCAAGTGTAATACTCTCCCTCATTCCCGTTGAAATCTGCATCCAGTCCGCTCGCATATAATCCGTCAGAATTCCTCATTTCCCTGTCTGCGAAATCGACGATCTCTCCAGCTACTTCAAGAAAACCATTGTCGCCAGTAAATCTATAGAACTGAGTAAATGTCTGAATGGCCAGTGCCTGATCATAGAGCATCTTCTCGAAATGGGGAAGCTTCCACTCAGAATCGGTCGAGTATCTGTGCAGACCGTGGCCGACCTGATCGTATATGCCTCCATTACGCATGTTCTTGAGCGTCTTCTCTATGATGTACGAGAGATTCTTGGTCCTCTTAGCATGCATATAGTTCATGAGAAACAGCAAGTACGGGAAATTGGGGAATTTCGGCTGCTCCCCGAAGCCACCATTCTTCCTGTCGTACATGCTTTGGAGAGTCTCAACTGAGTCCTCGAACCTTATCTCTCCCTCCATCTCTTTATCCGGACTGAGGATGATGGAAGAGACTTGATCGGTCGCTTCGATGATCCTTCCTCGCTCATTTTTCCAGATCTGGGAAATCGCATTTAGGATACCAACCATCCCACCGTTGCTGTCAGAATCCCTCGCAGGAAGGTAAGTGAACACCTGGAAGGGTCGCCCATCCGGCATTGCAATTACGTTCAATGGCCATCCTCCGCTCCCGTTCATTACTTGGGAAACATTCATGTAAAAGGAGTCAACGTCTGGCCTCTCTTCCCGATCGACAACGACTGGGATGTAATCTTCGTTCAGTATCTTTGAGACTTCTTCATCCCTGAATGATTCCCGTTGCATCACGTGGCACCAATGGCAGGTCGAATAACCTATGGTGATGAAGAGTGGTTTGTCTTCCTTTCTCGACTTCTCAAACAGGTCATCCCCCCAGACGTTCCATTTTACCGGGTCAGTCTTGTGATCCTCCAGGTATGGACTCCTATTGAAATTCTCTTCTTTGTTCATTGTTTTCTGGATTTGTAACCGTATATTAATTCTTGTTTACTATGCTCCCGAAATAGTCCTGTCAAATTTTCAGAATTTGAGATACACGGTCGGATCAGAATGTGAACCTCTTTTTCGAATAGTCAAAGAGTCTGATCCACAATAAGTAGCTCATGATTATGATCA
>JAKBNO010000072.1 GCA_021831005.1 Thermoplasmata archaeon | reverse complement strand
ATTCGCTGTAAACGCGATATGATTTCAATAGATGCGTCTCTAAAAGGAAGGATTGGAAATACTTGACTATTTTTACGATATTTTTTTAAATTTCAACCTTTAATTTCCGATTGGTTAATATAGAGAATTTGTGCTACTGAAAAGTGGGCAAGAAGCTCCGGATTGGTATTGTGTTGGCAATAGTAGTAGCCATAGCGGTATACGCGCTGATTCCTTCTGCAATAGCAGCTAATCCACACCACCTTAAGAACGATCAGAACTACTATGTCTATGGGAAGGTGTATAGTGAATTTAGCATAAACGGTCATTCAGTGTTTCTTTTGAATGACAGCGGAATTATGTTATTGGTCACCTATAATGGAACTCTGCCTCCAATGAACTCTACAGTCCTTGTGGACGGTGAATATGTCAACACGACTTTCTTTGGTTTTACATACGGTGGGGTCCTAATGGCAAAAGCAGTTTACAACTGGTACTTCTAGATCTAATGATACGACGTGCCGAGGTTTACTCACAACCATCACCTGTCACGGAATAAAATAGCTTTTGAAAGGAGATTCACGATTTTATTTTGAATGATTATGCCCTGGGTATCGGAACTCTCAATTCTTAAATATGAATTAATCCTAGACATCGATGCACCCATCTTCATTTGAATATTTTGCTCCAACCAAAGTGGAAGAGGCGCTGGAACTCCTTTCAAAATACGGTGAGGAAGCAAAGATAATGGCAGGAGGGCAGAGCCTCATCCCACTCTTGAAATTGAGGATTGCAGCATACTCTTACGTAATAGATATCTCAAGGGTGGAGGGACTGAACAAGATCAGGGAAACAGGAGATTTTCTGGAAATAGGGGCTCTAACCACAGTGAATGAACTGGAAGAAAATGAACTCGTAAAGGAAAAGTACAGGATACTACACGAGGCTGCAGTCCAGATCGCAGATCCACTCGTAAGGAACAGAGGAACGGTTGGAGGTAACATTTCACACGGTGATCCTTCAAACGACTTGCCTGCTGTCGCAATAGCCACGAAGGCTAAGTTGGAAATAGTTGGAAAGAAGGGGAAACGTGTCGTTGATGCCGACTCTTTCATAACCGATTCCTTCACAACATCCTTGGAAGAAGGCGAGATTCTTGGCAAAGTACTCGTACCGATACCGGAAGTCAGCTCCGGAGGGTGCTACATCAAGCAGAAGAAGAGTGCAGGTGATTTTTCAGTTGCAGCAGTCGCCATTAATCTCGTACTTGCAGAAGACGAGACGGTCAAGAGCGCTGGAATTGGTCTTACGTCCGTGGCACCAAAACCAACCAGAGCAAAAAAGGCAGAAAGGTACATTGAGGGGAAAAAGATAAACGACTCAGTTGCGAGGGAGGCAGCCAGAATAATAGTTTCGGAAGCAGAACCCTCTACTGATTTTTACGGTTCGGCGGATTACAAGAGGAAAGTTCTCGGTCGGATAGCCGAGGAGGCTATAAACTTAGCATTTGAGAGGGGGTTGGTGAGATAGATGAAAATGGTCAAGATTAGAACGAGGGTAAATGGAAAGGACATACGTTCCGAGGTTGAACCCAGAGAGTTATTGGTACATTTTTTAAGAGAGAATCTGGGTCTAACCGGAGTGCATGTTGGCTGTGACACGTCAAATTGCGGGGCATGCACTGTTCTGATAGACGGAAAAGCTGTTAAGTCTTGCACTATGCTTGCCGTTCAGGCGGATGGAAGGGAAGTCACTACAATAGAAGGTATTTCAAAAAACGACGAACTTCATCCGTTGCAAAAAGCATTCCTGGAAAAGCATGGCTTGCAATGCGGATATTGCACTTCGGGGATGATTCTCACTTCGTACTGGCTTCTAAAGAATAACAAGAATCCAACTGAAGAGGAAATACGAAAAAATCTTTCGGGGAACTTGTGCAGATGTACAGGCTACCAGAGCATAATTGAATCCGTGAAGTATGGCGCTCAACTTATGAAAGAGAAGGAGAAGGAAGAACAGCAAATTGAGGTGAGATAAGTATGCCCACCATCGACTGGAATGATAGAGAGTTGGAGTACGATTCCTCCAGATTTGTGAAAGGGACCGGACACTTTGTGGACGACATAAAAATTCCAGGTATGCTGTTTATGACCGTATTGAGGAGTCCCTACGCTAGGGCAAGAATAATCAGCCTAAAGGGAGGAATCAGCAGCAAGGATCTAGGTGCAAAGATCGCTTCAGTAGGGGAAGGAGCTAGCGAGGGGGAAGCTTCCTTAGTTGAACCCATATTTGCTAATGGTTTTGTGAACTACGTCGGACAGCCCGTCGCTGCTGTTTTTGCAGATGATAGATACAAGTCAGAAGATCTTCTAGATTCAGTAGAAGTAGATTATGAACCTCTTAAACCCGTGGTCACTATGGACGAAGCACTTTCCTCGCCCCCTATACACAGAGGAATGAAGAGTAACATTCTTTCAGAGGCAGTCAAAGGACAGGATTTTCCAGATCCATCTTCTCCTATAGTACTCGAAGACACTCTGGAAAATGATAGAATATCGACAAATCCAATAGAACCGAGGGGGCTGGTTGCAAGCTTTGAAGGAGGAGTGCTAAATGTATGGGCTTCAACTCAGGCTGTGCACAGTGTCAAGAACGGACTTGCAGAGACGCTCGGTTTGAGCAAAGACAAAGTGAGGGTAATGCAGGCAGACACGGGAGGAGCATTCGGCTCGAAAGGAGGTATTTACCCTGAATACGCAATTGCATCATTTGCGTCCATGAAGTATGGAAAGCCTGTAAAGTGGATCGAGACAAGACGGGAGCATCTGACCTCAACAAACCCGGGGAGGGGAGTCAGAGGAAAAATGAAAATATTTTCGGAGAAGAACGGGAAGATTACGGGGATGAAGGGGGAAATAATGGTGGATGCAGGCGCCTATGGATCAGGGTCAGGAGGCTTCTCTGTACCTTTTATTGAATCCATGATGACGGGCGCATACGCCATCGAAAAGGCGTTTGTCACTGGAAAGGCACTTTTAACAAACAAGGTTCCTCAGGGACCATACAGGGGTGCTGGTAGACCTGAAGCATCGTTCTTCATCGAAAGGATGTTCGACCTGCTTGCAGACGAACTGAAAATGGATCCAGCCGATGTGCGACTCCTGAATATGAGCGATAAACCATTCAATTCTCCACTCGGAATGAAGATAGATGCAGCAAGGCCATTCTTTGAAACAGCAGTAAAGGAGCTAGAATACAGGAGGGAGGCAAAACTTGCAAAAGGGGTTGGGCTGTCATTTTTTGTGCTCGTTCCAGGAACCTACACCGGTGAGAGTGCAAGGGTGATAGTCAAGGATGGAAGGATCGGTGTCTGGTTGGGAGGAAATAGCCACGGACAGGGGCATGAAACGTTCATAAGGACACTCATAAATGAGGAGCTGGATGTCTCGAAAGAACTTGTCACTGTGTACAGGGGAGATACCAGCGTGACAAGGGATGGAGAAGGTGCCTGGGGTAGCCGATCTGCAATACTGGTTGGAGCAGCAATAGTCGTAATTTGCAAAAAGTTGA